>CAZZKB010000091.1:0-4351 GCA_964654575.1 Microcaldota archaeon
CTAGTCATCAGAGCACCCTAATCCCTTTTTCGATTGAAGATTTTAGCCATGCTGGTTCATTTTTCTCAATTGCCTTTTGGTCGTAAATATGGAATGAGACTTGGTTGCCTGTTTCTTGTGATAGTCTACTCCCAAGGTTTTGTTCCAATAACTTTCTGAAATCTTTGTTTTTTGGATCATTATCTACTATTAGTATGTCTATGTCACTTTCTGTATTAGATGTACCTTCAGCTACTGACCCTGTTATATAAACTTCATATATCTCAGGTAGTCGGTTTGTGTTATTTGGCTCTTCAAAAATCTTTATTGCTTTGATTGTGTCGAAGTACTCAAATATATTTTTTTTAATTATTTCTAAAGGACTTACCGTTCTCGAATTTATAAGCATCTCTGCATATGGGTAAGCAAGTGATTTTTCATTCAACTCCCAAATCAAAGCTGATCCAACAGTCTTTGCACTAACAAGATTCAATTCCAAAAGTTGCTTCATCGCTTTATTTACTGCAGTATGGCTTACTCCAACCACTCTAGCTAGTTCTCTTTCGCTAACTACACCTTGCTTTGAGAATAAAAATGAGAGAATTTTTCTTTTTACCTTTGACCCTAGTATCTCCTTGATGAAAGGTTCATTTGATATCCGCATGGTATGTTTAAGTACAATTGGATTTATAAAGTTTACACTTTTTACGCCTTAAGTTTAGTAATTAGTTTACAACTGTAAACTTTCAAAAGTTTACACTTGGCAATTTTTAGTTTACATCGCATTAATCTAATTTATATAATTCGCCATTCATTTTTGATCTGTGGATCATTTTGAGATGAAATTTGCAGCTAGACATCTAGGCTGTTATAGTGATGGCTTTAATTCAAAATTTCCGACTGTTTCTGTCGAATGCTTCAATATGCAGCTTATCGGAACAGAAGCAGTAGATCTTTTTCGTTTACACAGTGCGCAAGATCAGTTTGATAAAGTATTACATTATCTTAAGAATCACTCAACCATAAACAAAATCTCTATCTTAGAGAAAACCAAAGATGAATTATACTTAAAGATCGTAAGCAGAGAAACTGGTAAAGTCAAGACTATCTCTCAAATTGTTTTCAACAACAATTGCCATGCTCTTAAGTCTCTTTTTTATGAAGACGATAAAGAAGTTTGGACAATTGGCTCTTCCTCAAAAGAGAATTTCAATAAAGTTCTGACTGAACTTCATAAAATTGCTAAGGTTAATGTTTTTTATATAAAAAAGAGTCAGTTTGTTGATTTTTTGTCCAATCAACAAAGAAGAGCCATACTAACTGCAAAGATCCTTGGTTATTATGAGTGGCCAAGACGAGCCAGTGCAACTAAGATTGCAAAAGAGCTGGGTCTAAGCAAGACTGCTCTTCTAAGTGCCCTAAGGATAGCCGAATCAAAGATAATATCTAAATATCTATAGACCATAGTCTAATCAAATATTAAGCTTGGAAATGACCAATTCTAATCATGTTTGAATGGTTATTTTTAGTTGGACGTATTGTTCTCCTTTCATTTGAGAGAGTGTTAGTCAAGAAATTAGGCATAGAGGCTCATCCTCTGGTTGCTGCATTTTTATTCTTCTTTTTCGGTTCTTTATTTATCCTTCCATTTGTCTTTTTAGATAAAGTTTCAGATTGGTCATTCTTGCCTTATGCGCTGTTTTCAGGAACCGTAATTGCAGTTGCTGATCTGCTCTATGTTTATGCATTTTCAAAAGAACGAATTTCACTTATTGCTCCACTTTACAATACAAATGTGGTTTTTCTTCTATTTACATCTGTATTATTAGTACACGACTCCTTCACCTTAATAAAATTACTCGGAACTCTAATCATCTTTGGTGGCGTTGTCTTACTTCAAAAAAGCCATTTTACTATTCCTAGTCAAGCTTTGAATTCAAAGCCTGTGCAAGCTATACTTCTTTCAGCATTGCTATTTGCACTCCTGCGCTGCGTCGATGCACTTGCATTTAAGTCAATTTCTCCGCCTCCATTTACGTATGCGTTTGTTATGTACGGAATTGCTAGTTTGATTTATTTGTTGTCTACAATATCTCTTGGAAAACTTAATGAGGTAAAATTGCTGTTTTTACAGAAACCAAAAATTACGCTTTCGAGCGGTTTTGTCAATGGCTTTTCTTATGTATTCCTACTTTTTGCACTAAAATCAATCCAAGTATCTATCGCAGAGCCTATTGCGATGCTCTCAATGCCATTGTCCATCTTAATTGCAAAAAAAGAGTTTAATGAAAATCAAAATTGGTTTGGGGTAGTTCTCATGCTACTTGGTTCGTGGCTGTTGTTTTTCTAAATTTCCTCTTTATCCATATTTTACAACCTTTTAAATACATTTTTCTTTATTATCTATAACATGAAGTCTTCTCACTACCGCACTTCTACTCATCCAACTCTTAGACAATACCAGGCTGCGGTTCGCTTTGCTACTCACCTTGGCTTTGAAGGCTATGATGTGCAACTAGATCAATTATGCAATCTAGTCTTCTTGCAAGATCAATTGCCTGCTATGGTCGATTTTAGTTCAAATCGCAGAATATTTATCGATGCTATTGATGGTTGGTCTTTTGGTAAATTACCAGATGATGATTCGCTCCATTCTTTTTTTGCCTCTCAACTTGCATTTTCATTTAGGCCTAGAGCAATCTCTATTCTTGGCTCGGTTCTTAGATCTGGTCTTTTCGCTCCATCAGTTGAGGCAGCTGAGCATCTAGGTGATTTGGCTATTTTGCTTCCGCCCTCACCACTCAGAAGCCATGTTCGGAAACAACTCGTAGCTTGCGATTCACCACTCTCACAAAAAGAACTCAACCTGTCTACTAATCATGCAATATTTCCTAATTCGGAAGATTGGCCTCAAAACGCATGTGCTGCAATCCTTTCTGAACCGCTATTGCCCGATCCAGTTCTCCTAGCTAATGCCCTAGCTTCAAGTTGGGCCTAGACGCATTTACTAATTATCCCAATTAGTTCTTTTTTCCTTTCGTCTAGTTTTTTTGCTTCTTGGTACTCCATCGTAAGCCTTACTATTGGTTCAGTTCCAGAAGCTCTTATCAAAAACCACCCGTCTGTCTCATCGACTCGAATTCCATCATCGCTTCTCATTTTTCCATCTATATTTATCTGTTTTTTTATCTTTTCGATTGCCTTTAATTTGTCGCTTGAGGGAAATTTATCACGATGTATGTAGTTTTCTTTGTACTCTTTTCTAATCAATGAGAATTTGCCTCTAGTTGAAAATATTTCAGCAAACTTTGCAGCTGCTAGTATGGCATCTGGAACATGCACGCCGTCTTTGTATATATATTCGCCACAAGGCTCGCCGCCAAAATCTGCTGCGCTCTTTTCCATTTCCTGGCAGACATAGCTGCTTCCAACAGGAGTTATCTCTATCTTTCCGCCTCTCTTTTCCACAACTTGTCTGATGTTAAGAGAAGCTTCGACAGTTGAAACTATTTTTTTTGCCTTTTTGTATTTCATTTCATGCTCGATCATTATTGCTAATTGCACGTCTAGCGGCATCATCTGTCCTATTTCATCAACAATGACGCACCGGTCAGCATCTCCATCATGAGCAAGTCCAAAGTCGGCTCCACTTTTTCTTACTAATTCGCTCAATAAATGAAGGTTTTTTTCATTCGGTTCACTTGGCCTGCTAAAATGCTCTACTGAAGAGTTTATCGTACTCACTTGACACCCTAAATCAGTTAATAATGAAGGAGTTATCGCAACTCCAGCTCCATTACAATCAACGATTATTCTAGGTGCTTTTTTCCTAATCGATTCGCTGTCTACGTTCTTCGTTATTATTTGTTTATGCATTTCAACAATTTCTTTATCGACAAATTTTTCTCCATTCTTCTGTCCCTTTTTTGTCTTCTTAAAACTCTTCAATTGCTGCTCTACTTCCCTCTCCATTTCTTTTGAAATTTCGCTTCCCTGGATCATCAGTTTAAATCCATTGTATTCTGGCGGGTTGTGTGATGCAGTAATCATAACTCCCCGACAATTATACTTCTTACTTGCAACTGCGGTGCTTGGAGTCGGGAGCATTCCAACATCTATAAAATCCGATCCAAAATCAATTGCACCCTCACGAATCGAGTCTCGAAGGCTAAGACCACTGTGTCTAATATCTCGTCCAACTACTAACTTGTCATCTGAAAAAACGTATCCAATTTTGTATGCAAGCTCCTCACTAATGTCTTTGCCATAAATTCCTCTGATGCCTGCTGTTCCAAACATAAAATTAGTTTTGGTGGTCTATATTTTTATTCAATCTCTTGTTACTAAACATACAGTTTCATGTTACATTTGT
>CAZZKB010000092.1:0-4331 GCA_964654575.1 Microcaldota archaeon
GAAAGAGGCCAATAAACATAAATTTCTATTTTTGATAACTTTTTAATACTTTTTAAACGTAGATAACATTTGATGAAGGTTAGAGCAGGTGCTAGAGAATTTCGAGCTCAAGAACTAAGACCAAATTTTGGTTTTTGTCTTATTGACTTTCAATTTGAAAAAGGAGACCGGAGGATTAGATGGCTGAATGGCTCTCTTAACGAAGGGATTGAAGCACTTGCTAGATTTATGGAATTTCTTAAAGAGGCAAAAATACCAATTGGACTAATTGAACTTGAAACCGAAAGTAATCCGACGAACAGTCGATTAGTAAAAGTTGCAGGAAATGAAGCGACAGTTATAAAAAAGAAATTTGTTGACGCTTTTGGAAGTCCGCAAATGGACATTTTTCTTGAGCGCAATAAAGTAGATACAATGATAGTTGCGGGTTTCCACCCACTAGTTTGTGTAAAGCAAACAGCGTTAAGTGGATTAGCAAGAAAGTACGAAGTTTGGACATCAAGAGAATTGTTATTTACTGGCAATATTGGAGATAGTGGGTTTGATAGAACTGCACATGAAACACATCAACTAAAATTTTATAGAGAATGTACAAGTTATTTTGAAACGCTAGATGAACTTGAAAGAAAAATTAGGACATTGACCTAACAGAAGCAACTGGAAATCATTATATTTGCATATTAATAGAAGATAGTATAAGTTCCATCCATAAAAAATAGGTGGAAAGAGAGGGGTAATTAAAATGCAAGTTAGAGCAAGCCACATATTAGTTAAGACTGAAAAAGTAGCACTAGGAATTAAGGCAAAATTGGATGCGGGTGAAGATTTTGCAAAACTGGCAAAACAGTTTTCGATTTGCCCAAGTAAGGAAAATGGTGGAGACTTGGGATTCTTTGGAAAAGGACAGATGGTTCCTGAATTTGAACAAGCTGCATTTAGCCGACCAGTAGGAGTTGTTGGTAAACCTGTGGCAACGGAATTCGGGTTTCACTTGATTAAGGTTACAGAAAGGAAATGACACACGACTGACCCATTTTTAATGGAGATGTCTGATAAATTAGATAGGTGTGGAGTAAAATGAGAGGAATATTAGTTGTTTTGACATTACTTTTAGCAGTTTCACTAAGTTTTGCAGTATTAATGCAATCAGGAGATAATAGAATTTCTTTTTCAGCATACACTTCGATTCAGAAATGTTCTGAAACTGGAGTTAGTAGCGTATACACTTGCAAGGGAAATGTAGTGCGAGTAAATTGGACCGACTCAAGTAAAGGATTAACATTCTATAGTCCAGATGGTCGAGTTCAAAATTGTCCACCTCTTCCACCATCACAAATAGGAGCATTTTGCATGCAGATGATGATGCCAAATTACTGTGAAGAGCAAGTTGTTTGTTCAACAGTAAGTCAGCCTGCACAGCCAATTGTAAACCAAACACAACAGCCAGCAGCAAATCAAACGCAGCAGCCAGCACCACAAGTGATTCCTCAGGCACCTAAGCCAACACAAAATCAGACAGCAGTGATTCCATCGAATAATAATACAACAAGTAGTACAGAAAGCAATAAGCCAGTAGCAAACGTAACAGTAGGCAGTCCAGCAACAACTCCAAGCGCAAATGCTAATTCGACATTCTCACTCGATAACTTGATGTGGATAATCATCGCACTTGGAATAATAGCATTGGCAATACTCTTTGCGCTCTTTAAGAGGAGCATCAGCGAGTAAGCACCAAAATATAAAGCTTTCCTACTTATTTTTATTTTGTTGAAGAAAGAAAAAATGTGAAAGATCGTCCGGTAGACGAACTCATTATATCTTACTTAAAAACGAGGTAGTAAAAATGGATAAAAAAATAATTTTGCCAGGCGAGAAAATAGCTGATGGCAGAATAAATGCACCAAATACTTATAGCGATGGATCTGCAACATATGCAGCAGTTATAGGTATGGTCGGAAGCGACGGACATTACATACCATTGGAAAACCGATACAAGGCAACGATAAACGATGTCATCATCGGGTTTGTAACGGATGTAATCCACGCCGGATATAGAATAGACTTAAACCTTCCTCAAGAAGGATTTATTCCAACAAGAAACATAAAATTGAATTTGCAACTTGGTGACTTTGTAATATGCAAAGTTAAGAGTGTAAATGAAGTTGGAGATGTTGATTTGGGAGAAGTAAGAAGACTTCCAAAGGGAAAAATAATTGATTTCCCACCAGCAAAAGTACCACGATTAATCGGTAGAAAGAGCAGCATGCTTTTCCTATTGCGTGATTTTGCAGGCGGAGACATCATGGTCGGAAATAACGGATATGTTTGGATTAGCGATAAGAGTAATATCCCGCTTTTATTAAAGGCAATAAAGCAAATCGAGGCAAAGGCCCACAAGTCCGGTTTGACTGATGAAATAGCAAACTTGCTAAGCAAAGAAACAGGAAAGGCTTATGTAAGAGAAGAATTTGAGAGGGCAGTTGAAGAAGCAGATCAAGGTGAAAATTATGAGCAGCAGCAGTACTGATGTAAAACTTATAATCAATGGAAAGAGAGTCGATGGAAGAACCGTCGACGAATTAAGAAATATTCGAATCGAAGCCGGAATATTAGATGAGGCAGATGGTTCAGCATTTGTTGAATGGGGAGGAAACAAAATAATCGCCGGTGTCTACGGTCCAAGAACTTGTGTTCCAAGACATGATGCAAGCCCATATCACGCAATCGTCAAATGCAGATATATGATGTCCCCATTTGCTTCACTTGAGGAGCACAGTAAAAGCGGCCCATCAAGAAGAAGTACAGAATTATCGAAAGTTATTCGAGAAGTTTTCGAAAACTTGATAATGGCTGAAAAATTCCCAAACACTCAAATAGACATATTTATCGATGTTCTTCAGGCTGAAGGAGGAACAAGAACTGCCGCAGTAACAGCAGCAGCAGTTGCACTAGCTAGCGCCGGAATTCCAATGAAAGATATGGTAGCAGCAGTTGCAGTTGGAAAGGCAGGAAACGAAATATGCCTCGATTTAGGAAAGTTGGAAGATAACTTTGGTCAATCTGATATGCCAATTGCACTCTCAAACCGAGACAACAAGATACTTCTATTGCAGATGGATGGAATGCTTACAAAAGAAGAAATAGAAAAAGGAATTGAAATGGCAAATAATGCCTGTAAGAAGTTGCATGAAACTCAGAGCGATGCACTAAGAAGAACTTACGAAGGATCAAATTCAGAATTTAGAATGTAAAACTGGTGATATTAATGGGTAAAGAAGAAATGAAGGATATAATTACAGCTCACATTAAGCGAGATGTTTTGCTCTCCACATTAAACAGCGGAAAAAGATATGATGGTCGAGACTTAGAGGAAATGAGAAAGATCGAAATTCAGCGGGATGTTATCAACACTGCTGAAGGGTCGGCATTAGTACGAGTAGGAGACACTCAAGTACTTGTAGCAACCAAATTCGATATAGTAAAGCCGTTTAGCGACCGACCAAAAGAAGGAGTCATGGTAACAAACGGTGAATTACTACCAATTGCTTCGCCAACTTTTGAACCTGGACCACCAGATGAATACTCGATCGAAATGGCAAGAGTAGTCGACCGGGCAATTAGAAGTGCAGAGTGTATTGACCTTAAGTCATTCTATGTTCAAGAAGAGAAAGTCTTGGGTCTTTACTTAGATATTTATGTGCTTAATCATGCTGGAAACTACACTGATACAGCAACAATCGCAGCAACAGCAGCATTGATGAATACAAAAATACCAAAGATTGAAGATGGTGCAATAATTAGAGGCGAATACAATGGCCTCTTGCAATTGACATCATTGCCAACTACTACAACCCTTACAAAGATAGGTGATTATTGGCTTGTTGATCCGACAAGAGACGAAGAACTAGTCGGCGAGACATTTATCACAATCGGAACGACTGAAGAACACGTTTGTACAGTTCAGAAAGGTAAGGGATGGTTATATAAAGAGGAATTGATGAACAACATAGACATAGCCTTTAAAAGAGGTAACGACATAAGATCTATGTTAAGTTCTAACTAGCGAGGGATATTAATGCGCAGTCAAAAATTTGGTGCTTCAATAAGAAAGCTTTATGAAAAAGCAATTAAGGATAAGAAATCATTGTATAAATGTCCAAAATGCGACAAAGTCAAAGTAAAAAATGCAGGCATGGGAATGTGGTTCTGCAAGGGTTGTGAAACCAACTTTGCCGGTGGAGCATATACATTTAGGACAGAAGCTGGAGAAATTTCAGCAAGACTTGTATCTGAATACGCTTCAAGAGGGTAAAAAATATGGCAGAATACAA
>CAZZKB010000093.1:0-4276 GCA_964654575.1 Microcaldota archaeon
AGAAGTAAATGCAATTCCTAAGTTATAGAGTAGAGCTTTCTTCGAACTAAATCCACCATAAACCAAAAGGGTGTAGTGACTTAGCTCTTGCGGAATCTCATGTAAAACAATTGCCAAGGTTGTCGTTATACCTAAAGCAGGAGAGGCCATAAAACTGGCTGCAATAGCAACACCATCGAAAAAGTTATGGAATGCTTCGCCTATCAAAACCAAATATACTACTGGCTTTTCATGTTCTTTGTGATTATGGTGCTCGTGGTGCCAATGAACTAATCGTTCTAGAACAAAAAAGACTAAAATGCCAGCTGGAACGATAGTAAATAAACTCGAAATAGAAAGACCTTCAAGAGCTTCTGGCATTAGATCAAAAAAAGTTGCAGCTAGTAGAGAACCAGTAGCAAAGCTCAATATAATAAAAGTAATAGATTCGAGTGTTTTTGGTTTAAGAGAAAGAAGAGTAATACTAACTAAAGAAACTAAACTAACTATGACTGTGGCTAAGACAATTGTTAAGATCATATATTAGATTCTACGACTAAGTTAATAAATATTTGCTAAAAAGTTAATAACTTAAAAATTGGGCAACTGCTGACAAAATAGCCTTCAGCAAAACTCGCAAACGCCAGTCTCTGATGCCTGCTTTTTATATTCTTGATAGCACTTTGCACCGCAGAAATTGGCTACTTTGCCCATTAAGTTTTTTCTCTCGATCCATTTTGGAGAATCTTTTTTTCCACAAATTTTGCAACTTTTTTCTTCCGACATAAACGAACAATGAGAGAACAAATATTTAATCCTTGATTGCCGCGGAAATGAGCCCCCCTACTTTTTGTTTATAAATAAGGAGTTTGCAAGCAAATTACAACAAGAGGTGTGAATATGGAATTGAATGAAAAAATATCATCGCTGGTGGATTATCGAAGTGCCCTTCCAGAGGCAGATCAAATGGTCTTTGACAAACTGATGAATTATGCAAAGGATCACATTATTCCATGCGTTAAGGCAAACAAACTTTCAATACTTGAATCCATGTTACTTGGAATATTAATAGAGCAGCAAAAAATGCTTGAAAAAATAGATAATTAATTTATGAGGATGAGCTTTGGCCTTTTGCGCCTCAGGTCAAAGTGGATTATTCTTGGTTTGCACCAAGGACAAATTGAAGGAGAACAGGGTGGCGAGAACGGAGGACCTTGTCCATCTTTTCCTTCAATTCTGGATTCTTTGAATAATCATGCAATAGATGTAAAATCTTTGATCTTGTTTTTAGTGCTGCAAGAAGATTTGAATTTACATCTTCAAAAAGATCGCCCATTTCAACTGCTTCTTTTCCGAGAGATTTTAGATCAACTTCCTCTGGAGCAGAGCAGCAACCACAAGAGCCACCATCTGTGCAAGAGCCAGAAGATTCTTTTTCACAGCAATTATCGCAATCATTACCGCATTTTTCTTCAGAGTGTTCATGTTCTGCTTCCTTATTATTAGTAGTCTTTTTCATAAAATCAATCTACTGATGTAGATAAGTGTTTATAAATAAAATATGAGAATTGCCAAGATATGAAAAAAGATGAGATTGAACTAAAGCGACCAGGTCCTTTTGTAAATCAAATCTCAGTGTTTATAAAAGATCAGAGATTTGAAGAAGCTCACAAGTTAGCTTTAGAGTTTGTTAAAAAGTTTCCAGATAGCGTAGCATCTCATTTTCTTTTGGCAAAAACAGCTTATTGTATTGAAGATTTTCAGTTATCAAAAACCGAGGGCAGAATCGCCTTTAACATGACTAAAGCCCCTGGAGATATGGCTTCATGCGCAGTAATAACTGCATCTGCACATTATCGATTAAATGAATTTGAAAAAGCAATGGAAATGCTTAGTGCAGTGGAAGAAACCCAATTAAATGAAGAAATAGAAGAGATGATGGCAATTGTCGCTTTTGGAATGAAAAATGAAAAAGAAGCATTTGTACATATAGATAGATTGATGAAGATAAATCAAATAGCAGCCAAAGCTTTGATAAAAAAATTATTATCTGAAAACGTAAAAAGAAATTGAATTAGACATTTATCACTTACTTATCTTGTTTATCCAATCGGTTGACAAATTCAACTAACTTTGTAACAGTCTCTTCACTTAGTTGATGCTCTATATAGCAAGCATCCATATATGCAGTCTTTGAAGAAACACCTGCCATTTCAAAAAGCCTAAGAAAAACTTGGTAGCGCATTTTTATTCCAGAAGCTTTATCCCGGCCTTCTTTAGTAAATTTTACAAGACCCCTTTTTTCATACTCGATTAAACCAAGTTTAGATAATTTTTGAAGCATTTGAGTTACACTTGGAGCCGAGATGCAAAGTGTGCGAGCAATCTCAATAGGCCTCACATGACCTTTTTTCTCCTCGATTTCGTAAATAACACGAAGATAATTTTCTACAATCCGCGACAACATAAGCATAAGGTATTGTGAAGGTTAGGTATAAATTATTATCAGAAGAAATAGTAGCAGGCTAATTCTATGGAAATCGACACTACAAGCTTGATATCGACATTTCATGACTTCTTTACTACTGTGTATAAGAAGAATGTCGACAACTTGCTTTTATTCTACCCTACAAAAAGAAGTTTACTAGTCGATTATTCTGAACTCGAAAAGTTTGATCCTGAAATTGCAGATGCATTAATCAGAGAGCCAGAGATAGTAATAGATGCAGCAATGGAATCGATTAGATCACTAAACCTATCAATAACCAGTGCAGGAGTTTTTAATCCGCTTGTCCGATTCATCAATCTACCATCAGAAAATACACTTATCGAGCAGTTGAGTTCAAAGGAAATAAACGAATTTATTTCATTCAAATGTGTCGTCACAAAGCGAGCAGAAATTATGCATCGAGTCAAAGTGGCAGTATACAAATGCCAACTTTGTGATAGCCAGATGCGAGTTCAAGTAACAAAGAATTTTGTACCGCCAAAAAAATGCGATGATTGTAAGAAATTTGCACTTGTTCAAATTGAGGAAGAGAGCACTTTTGTAGATATGCAAAGAGCTGAAGTTCAGGAATTACTTGAGCGAGTTAAAGGTGGTGCTCCAGCAGCAAGAATTGAATTGCTGCTCGAAGAAGATTTAGTAAATGGATTTTCACCTGGTGAAAACATTATAGTAGCCGGAATATTGAGACTAAAACCACCACTTAAGACAAGGCAAAAACAAGAGATGGTCTATGCAAGGTATGTCGAAGTCAATAGTGTTCAGAGCCTAAAACGGGACTTCGAAGAAATCACAATTACAAAGGAAGAAGAAGCAGAATTGAGAGAATTATCTAAAGATCCAAAAATAGTAGAAATTATTATCTCATCAATTGCACCTTCAATTTATGGACATTTTGAAGTCAAAAAAGCAATCGCCCTTCAGCTCTTTGGAGGAACTAGAGGCAAAACAATGAAAGGCGGAATGCCTATTCGTGATGATATACATTTACTTCTTATCGGTGACCCTGGTATCGCAAAGTCAAGATTCCTTCAGAGTGTTTCTGAAATAGCTCCAAAGAGCATTTACGTAAGTGGTAAAACTGTTTCTGGAGCAGGTCTTACAGTTGCCGCTGAAAAAGACGAACTAGGCGAAGGAGGCTGGACACTTAAGGCAGGTGCTTTAGTTTTAGCTAGTGGAGGTACTGCACAAGTCGATGAGTTTGATAAAATTGATGATGAAGACCGAGCAGCACTTCACGAAGCGATGGAATCACAGACTGTAAGTGTAGCCAAAGCAGGTATAGTTGCCAAATTCAGAACAAAGACCGCAATACTTTCAGCAGCAAACCCAAAGTATGGAAGATTCGATCAGACAAAGAATTTGGCAGAGCAGTTTAACATCCCCCCAACACTGCTTTCGAGATTCGATTTGATATTTCCAATTGTTGACGTATTAGATCCAGAAAAAGACGCAAGACTTGCTGAACACATACTCTCAACTCATCGAGGAGATGATGATCGGGAAAATGAAGAAAAAGTCGTCTTTGATAAGGACGTGCTGAGAAAATACATCGCACTTGCAAGACGAAAGGTATTTCCTAAGCTCTCAAAAGAAGCTTCGGATAAAATCAAGCAATTCTATGTCGACCTAAGATCAAAAGGTAAGGATGCTGGCTCAGTTACAATAACTCCTAGATACCTAGAGGGACTTGTAAGACTTGCCGAAGCCCATGCAAAAGTTAGGTATAGCGAGACCGTTGATGAAGAAGATGCAGATGTTAAATCTCGTGGATTTCGTGAATCTCGCACT
>CAZZKB010000094.1:0-4276 GCA_964654575.1 Microcaldota archaeon
TCAGAAAGAAGAGGAAGAAAAAGAAGGCGCGGTAAAATGGAGTGATGTTGCTGGCCTGGAGGATGTCAAAGAAGCCCTGCTTGAAACAATTGAGCTGCCATTATTGCATGAGCAGGAGATGAAAGAATTCAAAGTCAAACCTAGTAAGGGCATCCTGCTGTTTGGTCCGCCTGGAACTGGTAAGACATTGATTGTAAAGGCAGCTGCAAACGAATTGAAAGCATCTTTCCAGAGCCTTAGTGCAGCTGAAATAATGAATAAAGGATATACTCAAGCTGTTAATGTTGTGAAAGAAACATTTAATCGAGCCAGAGAAAATGCCCCTGCAATAGTTTTTGTCGATGAAATTGAAACTTTTGCCCCTTCACGCAGCATGGTCGGCTCAGCTGAAATATTAGGGCAGTTCCTAACTGAGATGGACGGTGTAAAAGGTCTAAAAGGCGTAGTCGTAATTGGAGCTACAAATAAACCATCGATTATGGATCCTGCAATTATGAGACCTGGAAGATTTGATAAGATATTTTACATTCCGCCAGCAGATGAAAAAGGAAGAGTGGAAATGTTCAGAATACACCTGGGTAAATTTGCCTCTTTAGTTGATTTGAATTTGCTTGCGAAAGTAAGTCAGGGCTTTAGTGGTGCAGATATTGCATCAGTTTGTCAGAGCGTGAAGATGAGTGCACTAAAGGCAAAGATATCAGGAAATGGAAATGAGATAACTACTGAGAAAGTACTTGCAGTAATAAAATCCAGAAGACCTTCGATAACTCCAGATATATTGCAAGAGTATGAACAATTCCTCAAAGCGTATGGGGAGAGGAAATAATTATTTTTTCCTAAAAACAAAAATTTCATTTCCTAAATCTTTTTGATAAACAAGGTTAAACTTAGATAGGTATGTTTTGAATTTTTCAAGCTCTTTTGTTTCAAAAGTCAATGCCGCAAAACCACCAGATATTAACGTTCGAGAGATATTTTCAAAATAAATTTCTAACGAATCAGAAGCGACATTAGAAAATAGAGTATGAAAATCAATAACCAAGATGAAATGCTCATCTTCAAATGGCCAGTAACTAAATGGACTATAACAGTAGAATTTGATCCCATATTGATCAAGGTTTAGATCGAATTTTTCATTAGGAGACATCACGCAAGGTTCAAAGTGATTTGAATAGAATAAATTCATATTTGCAATGTTTTCTCCTTCTATTTCTAGCACTTGACCACGATTAATACCCTTAGACTTAATAAAATTAAGCAGAGTAAGAGAAAATGAGTCTGGTGCTTGGTCAATTGGCTTTGGAGCAGACCGTGAATCATTGTTCTTTGCCCAAGGTAAATCTGGAGATTCCATAAAAAAATGATGTAAAGTAAGAATTATAACCAGAAAGATGTGGTAAAGAGTTGCAAAAAAAATGAACTTAAAAAAGATAAAATAACAAAAATTACAACAAATAATTTTCGAGAGCGAAATCTATTTAAAAATTAGTTGTGTTAAAGGACAAAATAGAATTTAGTTTTTTTGCTCAAGCTTTTTTCTAAAAAGCTTGTTTTGGTGATACAATGGGACTATTTGACAAAATTTTAGGAAGCAAAGAAGAGGTAAGAGTACCTGACCTCGAAGAAGTCATGCAAGCAGAAGGAGACGCAGTAAGTCCACCAGCAGATTTCTATGTTAAGAGAATTGATTTGAGAAACGAAGGGGATGGAGATTTAGCAGCAAAGGAACTTGCAGCAAAGAACATCATAATTCTCAATGTCATGCCACTATCAAAGCAGCCAAACAGATTGAAAGGAATTATCTCGAAATTGAAGGCAAATTCAAGCAAAACTAACGGCGATATAGCATTGCTTTCAAACGATATGATACTTTTGACCCCAGGCAATGTAAAGATAGTTAAATCAAAGCCAAAGGCAAAGCCAGGAATTGGCAGCGACGAGTAAATCTAATTTCTTATTCTTAAATTTTTAATTTTATAAAATAGATTTTAGAAAAAATGCGTATTTTATTCTTATTTATTCTATCCTTATTATCAGACAATTATTCTTCCAATTGATCAATTTCTTCATCAGAATTGGATTCGTTATTTTCGGAATTTAGTTCATCTTTTTGATCGGCCCCAGTCTCTTTAAGTTCAAGAGGTGCAGATGATTCTGAAGTAGCACTCTTTTTATCTAAAATCTTGATGAAGATTTCACCAAACATATCATCCTGACGAATATCAATATCTTGTCTCTGAGCTAGATAAAGAAGACAAAGAAGAGAGTAAACCACTTCTCGCATCGATTTTCCAGTTGTAAGCTTTGAAAATAACGACCAGCCCTGCGCATCAGTATTCTGTTTTATCTGCTGGAATAATTGATCAATGTCATGATCCACATCATGCTCACTTAATTCTAAATCGACAGTGTCGACAATAGAACCTTTTGGTATTTTTATCCGGTTTTCATCGTCATATTTGATAATTCGCTCCATTTCTCCCATCAATTCTTCAAGAGTAATTTGACGTTTTGGAGGAATTCTCGAGGCAAATGCTAATTGTGGAATCTCGTCAATAGGAACACGCTCATCAGGCAGATAATCATCAAGGGCAGTTTGCTGATTTGGATCAATACTAAGGCTTCGAAGATATTCGCTCTTGTATTTTAAGAGAATTGCTGCTGCAAGGATAACATTTGCCTCAAGTGCAAAATCAACGCTTTCTAGTTCTTTGATTTTCTTCATAAATGCATCTGCTAATTGATGGATGTCGATGTTCCATGGATCGATGGAGTTTGAGTGTATAAGATCTAGCAAAACCTCTTTCCAAGTGGGTTTTTCGACAATATTTTGCAAGTAATTAAAAGGACGGGATTCCAGACCAGATGCCATAAGATTTTATAAGTCTGTTTGCTTTATATATTTGACCTAGAAAGGGCGATATCTATGGAGATTAAAAAAACACTAGTTGTCGAATCGAGCGAACCACTATCAAAGGCAGCAGCACACCTTGACGAATCAGGTGCAGTAATCGTAACCAAAGACGGTAAGTACTATGGTACGATAAACCGAGAAAGCCTTATGCACGGCTTTAATGACTTAGGATCTGTCAAATGCGAACATGCTGTAATAAAGACCCCAACACTGACTTCAAGAGCTGATTTGATGGAGCAGATGGACGCATTCTTAAACGGACACTATCGAGCGATACCAGTAATCGATGAGCAACAAAGACCAGTAGGAGTAACTAGCAGAGTAGACTTGCTAAAGGACTTATATGGAATGAAGATGACTCCAAACAGTGCAGTTGCAGACTTGATGAACGCACCAGTTTATACTGTCGATGAAAAAGAAACAATTGCAAAGGCAAAAGGAATAATGAAAGATAAGGGAGTAAAGAGATTGGTTGTCTTAGGCCAAAATGGATTTGCAGTAGGCGTAATTAGCGAATTCGAAATAGCCCATTATCTTTCAGGCAGTAACCTAAAGAGCGGCAAGATGAATCGAGAAACAACAATTGACCTTGAGGGAGCAAAGCTCTCAAGCTTCCTTAGATCAGACTTAAGCCAGGTTGAAGAGAGCACAAGCGTAACTGAAGCAATAAACAAAATGATAAAAAACGGAACTTCAGAAGTCGTAGTTGTTTCTTCAAAGAAACCAGTTGGAGTACTTTCTTCATTAGACATATTCAAGGCAATTAAAGAGAGTCGCAAAGGTGGACTTCAAATAGTTGTTTCTGGCCTTTCAAAAGACAGCAGCGGCCAGATGGAGCACATAACAAGCAGAATTGGCCACATAGTAGAGAAGTTTGGCAAGACTCTTGATATTAGAGCAGTAAGTGTTCATGTAAAAGAAGGAAAGTCATCTTTTGCAGTCAATTTAAATGTTGAAACTACCGAAGGCAATGTAACGATTAAGCACGAGCGACCAACACTAACCGAGGCAGTAGATGAAATAGCTAAAGAGCTTGACACAATATTTAGAAAGAAAAAGGAAATGAGGAAAGTAAAACCACGCTCGGTTGGCGTTGCGGGGGATGAATAAAATGGCAAAAGGACAAGTTAGTACAGAGCTTTTAGTAATAGTAGCATTAGTACTCTTGATCTTCATACCGCTATTAGTAATGGTATATTTCAAGGCAAACGACACGAACCAGCAAATCGCATCATACCAGGCAGAATTGGCAGTATTTAGAGTCGCTTACTTAGCAAACTCAGTTGGAAGTCTTGGAACTAGTTCGAGTATGTATACAGACATATATGTTCCAAAGAGCGTAAGGTCTTTTTCAACTGCTGC
>CAZZKB010000095.1:0-4250 GCA_964654575.1 Microcaldota archaeon
GAGTAATTGTTTTGCCTGTCCAGAATGGTCAAGTAACTTTACCACTACAAATGACTGGTCAATACAGCCTTTCTCTTGTAAGAAACGGTGAAGTATTGCAGAACTTAAGCGTCTCTGCAACTGCTCCAACACCTGCGCCAGCAGAATCAGCACCACAGCCAACACCTGCACAGGACAATGGAAACGGATTTAGCTTCTGGCTCATGGTTGTAATCGCATTAATCATCCTAGGTGCAATTGCATACTACTTTATGGGTAGAAGAAAGTAATCTTATTTTTTATTATATTTATCAAAAAATCTAGTTCTACTTAAAATAATTTAATAAAAAAATTAGACATCTAAATTCTTTACTGTTGCAGCGTTCGATTCAATGAATTTTCTTCTTGGCTCAACTTCATCTCCCATCAATATCGTGAAAAGTTCATCTGCTGCCATTGCGTCTTCAATTGTGACCTTCTTAAGAGTTCTAGTTTCTGGATCCATTGTAGTTTCCCACAATTGACCCGGATTCATTTCACCCAAACCCTTGTATCGTTGGATGTTTAGTGAGCTTTCGCTTCCTCCCATCTCCTTTACTGCCTCTTCTTTTTGTGAGTCAGAATATGCATATCTAACTACTTTGCCCTTTGCAATTCTATAAAGTGGGGGTTGTGCGATGTAGAGATAACCACGGTTAACGACTTCTCTAAAGTATCTATAGAACAACGTTAAGATGAGGGTTCTTATGTGAGATCCGTCAACATCTGCATCAGTCATTATCACTATTTTGTGATACCTAACTTTATCAGCATTAAAGTCATCCTTAAACCCTGCACCAATAGAGACAACTATGTTCTTGATTTCTTCGCTTGTTAGGACTTTGTGCATTGGTGCTTTTTCTACGTTTAGTATCTTTCCACGTAGGGGTAGTATTGCCTGATATCTACGATCTCGAGCCTGTTTGCTTGAGCCTCCTGCCGAATCACCCTCAACTAAATATATTTCGGATTTTGTTGGGTCTTCTTCGCTACAATCAGCTAATTTTCCAGGCAATATGCTGCTTTCAAACACGCTTTTTCTTCTAATCAAGTCCTTTGCTTTCTGAGCAGCTTCTCGCGCTTCCATCGAGTTGATTATCTTTTGGCCTATCGACTTGGATTCTTGAGGATGCTCTTCCATGTATGTTTTGAGTGCATCATAGACTGCCGAATCGACTGCGCCTCTAACTTCGCTGTTTCCAAGCTTTGTCTTAGTCTGACCTTCAAACTGTGGCTCGGCAATCTTTACGCTAATTATCGCAGTTATTCCCTCAACTGCATCATCACCAGTTATTTTGTGATCTTCCTTTACCAATTTGTTGCTCTTTACATAATCATTTACTACTCTGGTTAGTGCTGTGCGGAATCCGACAACGTGCGTTCCGCCTTCAATCGTTTTGATGTCGTTTACGAACGAATATATCATCTCACTGTATTCAGCAGTGTACTGAAGAGCTATTTCAAGTTCTACTTCCTCCATTTTCTTGTGCATGAAAAATGGTTCGTGAAGTTTGTTCCTCGCCTGGTTTAGGTATTTTACGAATTCGACAATTCCTCCTTCAAAGTGGAATTCTTCTTTCTTGCCATCCCTTTCATCCTCGATGGTAATTCGCAACCCTTTGTTTAGGAAGGCTAATTCCATTATCCGTTCTTTTAAGTAATCATAATCAAAGACTATGCTTTGGAATATTGTGTTATCTGGATAAAATGTTACTATCGTTCCGCGGTGTGTTGTTGATCGATCTTCATGAACTTTAAATGGCTCGCTTAATTTGCCTTTTTTATATCCGATTGAATATACTTTCCCGTTTCTGTGAACTTCTATCTTCATCCATTCAGAAAGGCCATTTACGACACTCATACCTACTCCATGCAATCCACCAGAGACCTTGTATGCTTTCTTCTCGAATTTTCCTCCGGCGTGAAGTGAACTTGAAACTACTTCAAGAGCAGATTTTCCAGTCGCATGCATGTCAGTTGGGATTCCTCGACCATCATCCTTTACTGTGGCAGTCCCATCTTTTCCTAGGGTTAGCCAGATGTTCTTTGCGTGTCCAGCTAGTGCCTCATCGATACTGTTGTCTACTATCTCGTAGATTAAGTGGTGGAGGCCTCGTTTATAAGTGTCACCAATATACATTCCAGGTCTTTTTCTAACTCCTTCTAAGCCGTCAAGGACTTGGATTTCTGCCGCTGTATATTGTTGTGTTTCGTCTGCCATTTTTGATCACGATCTAAGGTTAGTTTTTTCCTGTTTGGTTGTTATTTTACGTGTTAATTTCACGTTATAAATTTGACATAAAAAGTATGTTTGTTTCTCTTTAAATTCGTTTGTCTTTTGATCTAATTTAAATAAAATTAAAAAGAAAAAAATTACTCGCTAAACTCAAGTGTCTTGGATTTTATTGTCCAGGCGTCAACAGCATCCTTAAACCTCTCCTTCTTTACAAAAAGGAAGGTCTCAAATGTCGGGCCTTTTATGTATGCGATTACGTTCTTTTCACCAACGCCCATAAACCCATTCGGTTCGTGCTGTCCAATTCCTTTTGAGAGCGACTTCATGTATGTTCGTAGTTTGAGTACAAGTGCATTAGTTACTGTTCCGCCACCTTCGGCAAATTCAGAAATCACTATCTTCTCGCCCTTTATGACTATCGCTCCTTTTATGAGGCTATTATTTACCATATCCTGAACTATCTTAGCTGGTGAGAGTTTCTTCTTCTTAAGGGTATCTCGCTCAAGTACTACCCCATCATTGTTTTCCTTTGAATATTTAATCAAAGCCCAACTTCGAAGCGAGTTTGGAACAAATACAAGCCCAGCTGAATAGACTTCACCTTGGGTTTCAAGGGATTTTGCAATGTTCGCCTTCCAGGTTGGCCAATTTTGTTCGGCAACCTTCTTTCTTTCATTAATGCTACTTATTGCATTATCCACTCGATTAAGTTGATCATCTATCGCATTCTTGTTCTTTGCATTAACATTCTTTGCCAAATCATCTATTTTATCTGAATTAATGCTTGCAAGCACATCGTATTCCGGACCAACATCGAACTCTTCCCCTTTTGATTTTTCTATCAGGGTTCGTAATTCCACTACTTTGTCTTTTAGTGTCGCAGCCTTTGCAAGGAAGAAGTCTTTTTCTTGTTTTATGACCATTCCATATGCTTTCTCCATCAGAGCGAGTTTAATGATATTTTCTACTGCAAAATATGCTTCAATCGATCCGAGAAGTAAAAGCGCGGCTCCAACTATTCCAAAGCCATTTGAAATTAATACGTCTAACATCTGAGTAATATCTGGCATTGCTGGTAGTGCGGCTGCCACAAATGTGGATACATAAAGTCCGGCACCAAGACAAACAATCGATACTAATATGTCACTCTTCCATCGAACATCGGTTCGTCCAAATGCCTTTCTAAATGCTCCTCCCATATTGCCACCAGATGTTCGCTCTCGTAGCAATGCATAGCCAAATGAAAGAACATTGTAAATAATAAGTAAAACTATAATAGTCAGTCCGACTGCAAGACCTAGCGATATGAAGTAATTGCTCGTCATTGCATAAATTCCATTCAAAATCGTCAATGTAGGGCCAAAAAATGTCGTATCTACTCTACTTACTGTCAAATCTGGAGCACTTAGTCCTGCGAGCATTATTGTCGGGTCATTTTCTGAGTTGAATATATATTGGCTCATGTACCCTTCTTTAGAAGGCTTTGATGGACTCCATTTTAGGTTTATTGTGTTTGTTCCCTCTGTAGCGACTACGTCTGGAGTCGTCTGAACCTGATCTGCTCTAAGGCCGCCATTTTTTGGTAGTCTATCGTTTATTACTACTCCGCTCTGACCATTTGATTGGCTTGGTTTTACTAGTTCAAGCACTCTATAATTATACTGCACTTTTTGTGTTTCTTCGGTTCCTATGTAGTTAATTGCATTGTCTATCTTGTCAAGTCCAAAGTCGCTCTCAGGACATAATTTAATCGCACTATTTACGTATATTGGATTTGCTTCTATTTCAGAAACTGCATCCTTTACTTCTGTTAATTTTTCTAGGACCTCAGTTCTCTCCGCATCGGTTCCACTTCTAAGTCTTGGCTCAAGTGTCTTAACTTGAATTATAAGGTCAGTAATCTTCTTGTTCTGCTGCACATATGAGAGAATCGAGCTTGAAAGAACATTATCATAATCTGCAGCTAGTCTCTTACACTGCTGTGAGTTGCTGCTAC
>CAZZKB010000096.1:0-1325 GCA_964654575.1 Microcaldota archaeon
TTCTCATTCTTTGGAACTTCATCGCTTCCAAACTTCGAACCACGAACATTTGCCTGACATTTTTCTTTAATCAAATCAGCACACTTCTCGCCCGCAAAATCATCAGTGCAGAATGGAACTTTAACAAAACCTGGAGATTTCTCAAGAATCTTGTTTAGTTCATCCATTTTTGTCGCACTAAAGAGCCGCGTGGAGAACCATGAATCAGCTTTTGAAAGTAGATTTTTATCAAGCGATTGAGCGATTTCATCTAGTTTTGCATCTAATTCGGCAAATGGAACTTTCATTTTCTCTCCAGTGTCTCTTCTAACGACAACCGCAGTTTGAGATTCGATATCTCTTGCACCAAGTTCAATTCGTATTGGAACTCCCTTCATTTCCCATTCATTGAATTTGAAACCTGGAGTTTTATCTGAGTCATCAATTTTTACTACAAAGCAGCAGTCAATAGACTTCTTAATTTCATGACATTTTTCCATTACTTTTGCCTTTGTTTCTTCCTTTACAATTGGAACGATTACAACTTGAGTCGGAGCAAGTCGAACTGGTAAAACAAGTCCCTTATCATCTCCATGAGTTGCAATTAATGCAGCATAAATTCGTGAAATAGCTGGACCGTAGCAAGTTTGCCAAACGTATTCTGATTTGCCAGTTTCATCAGTATATTTGATGTCAAATGCTTTTGAGAAGTGCTGACCCAACATGTGAGTCGATGGTAATTGTAATGTTCTGCCATCAGGCATGAGAGTATCAGCTGCAAATGTGTTTTCAGCTCCAGCGAATTTATCCCACTGCGGTCGCTTGAAAAATATGAAAGGAATACAGAATTTGTTGTGAATAACTTCTTCTGCCATTTCCATATCTTCATGAACCTGATTCATAGCCTGCTCCCTAGTTGCAAAGCAGTTGTGAGCCTCGATCCAGTGAAATTCACGCGAGCGGATAAATGGTTTAGTTGCCTTTGTCTCATATCGCCAAACTTGACAGCGCTGATAAATCTTAAGTGGCAAATCTCGAGTTCCATGAATCCATAATGAGTACATCGAATACATTGCTGTTTCTGATGTTGGACGCATTGCATAGCGCTCTTCTGTTTTATTTAATCCTGCCTCAGTTACCCAAAATACTTCTGGGACAAAACCCTTTACGTGATCACTTTCTTTAGTTAAGTATGACTCTGGAATTAGTGCTGGAAATAATGCCGGCTGATGATCTCTTCGCTCGAGTGCATCCTCATACATTGCATACATACGATTCATGCTCATTACTGCCCATGGCATGAATACGACAAAACCTTTGATGCCATAGCGAATGTCGCAAAGATT
>CAZZKB010000096.1:1425-4232 GCA_964654575.1 Microcaldota archaeon
CCCATGGCATGAATACGACAAAACCTTTGATGCCATAGCGAATGTCGCAAAGATTAGCATCCTTAATTATCGAATTATACCACTCGGAAAAATTGGATTTTGGAATGTTCATAGGTAATCACTTAGAACTATTGAGAATAAAGAAAAGGAAATTTAAAGACTTGTTAAAGCCCGAGTAATGACAGGATATGATTAATTTGGAAAATATCAGACATTGGAGCCCGTAGCATGAATGCAACAGACAGAATAATTACAGATAGAAGTAGTGCGATCGCGACATTGCCTTTTTTCAATTCGAGTATCTCATCAACATCAACAGTCAACTTATCGAATAAATTGAAAGTTAAGTAGATTACAAGAATACTCACAAATAGATTGATTATGTATAATAAGAGCGAAAGGAGCAGAAGGAAAATTGCTCTTAAAATATATGATGAAGGACTTATGAAAGAAGTGAATTGAGAAGTTGAGTCGGAGCAGAGGATTACGATAGAAACAAGAACGCTTGAATATAATATGCCAACTGCAACATTTCCTTTCTTTATTTCTTGCCACTCCTCGATTCCGACAGTCATTTTATCGAGTATTTTGATCGAACTGTATAAGGAAAAAACAGTTAATGCCATAGAAGATAATAAACGAAGCACATCAAAAAAAGTTGAAACCAACAATTCTTTTACCATGATTTGAGATAGAACTACATCAGATTTAAACCTGATGCAAAGATACTCTCAAAAGGAGAAGGAGTTATGGAGCGAGATGAGGATAGATTTTTTGAAGCTGCAGGAAAGGCCAGAGAACTCGCATTCTCTTTCAAAGACCCACTAGTAGTCCATCACTACGATGCAGATGGACTTTCGTCCGGAGCTATTGTAATTGGAGCATTTGCAAAAATAGGAAGAGTAGTTCGCCATCAGTGCATAAAAAAACTAGACGATGTTGCAATAGATAGTTTCATAAAAAATAATGAAAAAGAAATAATATTTGTTGATCTTGGTGGAGGAAACACCAGAGTAAACGAACTGCAAGACGTCTTGATAATTGATCATCATCAAACAATGGGGATTGAAAAATTTCAAATCAACCCGCTGCTCTTTGGAATTGATGGTGGAGATGAAATAAGCGCCGCAGGAGTTGCATATTGCGTTTTTAGAGAGTATCCAGAACTTGCAATTGTCGGAGCAGTAGGAGACATGCAAATGCCGCTAAAAGGCATGAATCGATGGATTTTGCAGCAAGGAATTGAGAGCGGCAGAATTCGAATCGAAAACGACTTGAAACTCTATGGTAGATACAGTAGGCCCCTACCACAATTTCTTGCATACTCTGATGATCCGCTTCTGCCTCGAGTTGCTTATAGTGAAGAGAAGGCAGTTGAATACCTTCTGCAGATAGGAGTTAAACCAACTTATGAGAATGGATCGAAAAGAACATATGCAAACCTTACAGACCCAGAGAAGAAGAAACTTGTCGGAAGTCTTGCGATAATGATAGGTAGCAAGGACAAACTTATGGGCGAGAGTTATATCTTCCCAAAAAGACCGATGAGTGAATGCTTTGAAGCTAGTGGCTTTAGCACGCTGCTAAACGCTTGCGGCAGACATTCGAAAGAAGAGATTGGACTAAATGTCTGTCTAGATGAAGATGAAAATGCATATAGAGAAGCAGAAGTTCTCTTAAGCGAACATCGACGAATGCTACGCGAAGGAATTGTGTTTGTTTCGTCAAACATGCAGGACCTTGGAAAATTTTATTTTGTAGATGGTCGAGGAATTGTAGATGAAGGAGTAATAGGAATAGTTTGTGGAATGAATAGCGGCAAGAAGAACGACAAAATAATCATAGGAGTTGCCAATGGTGAGAGAGAAACGATCAAGATATCTGGCAGGGCATCGAAAAAACTTGTCGAAAATGGAGTTAATCTTGGCTTGATGATGAGTAGCGCGACTAAAGTAATAGGCAATGGAGCAATTGGTGGCGGACACAGAATGGCAGCCGGTGCGAGCATTCCAAAGGACAAAATAAATGAATTTCTTATAGAGATAGGAAAATTGATTATCGAATAGAAATAAGGCGTTTGACGAACACCAATACGCAACCTTTAAATACCTAGTCGAGATTGAGAAGAATAGATGAGAGACCTTAGATATATTACTAGGCCAGTTGTGAGACCAGCTCGTGAAAGCGGTCGACATAACAGAGATATTACACACCAACCATTAGTCGAAACTCTGCCGAAAGTAATTCCTAATAATTCAGAAAAACCACTCAAAAGAACAGAATCAAGACCATATAAACCGAAGACCAACTTTAGCAGCAGAGCTCTCTGGAGACATAGTTATGCTAGATGTCGTAAAGCCAAAATGACTGCAGAGCGAGCAGCAGGTGGAGATTGGCGAGTTTGGGGATTAAATAGAACACCTTATTTTGCAAGGCAAACTCCAGAATTTCCAAATGCAATTATTGCAAGAGAAAGACAAGTTAGAAGCGCTGCATCTGGAGCAGCTTTGATTATTGAAGCAAAAATTGCAAGGCGAAGAGTTGAACAACCAGAGAGTGGAAATGAACGATTAGGAAGATACAATAATCACGGAACAGCACCACATATTAACCAAAAACCAAGTGGTTTGAGCACAAATTTCTTCACTTTTGTTAGAGATAGAAGTGTAGAAGAAAAAACAGTTGATTTAGAGCAAGAAGATGCAGCACGGCAAAACGGAGCAAGTGTAAATGCATCAAGTTTAAGTGGTAATACAAACAACTTGACTCAAACAACTCAATCTAAAACAGATGATGGTAAAGCAACT
>CAZZKB010000097.1:0-4212 GCA_964654575.1 Microcaldota archaeon
CTTTGACGATTCGCTCTAAATCTGAAGATGGTGCATGGCCTGAGCAGTGAGCTTGGTATTTCTTTAATTTGAAAAGAGAGAGCCAATTATCTAACTTTTGTTCTGAAATGCGCATTTCATCATCAAATGGCTCAACGACTGACCTAATATAGATTGATCCTTCTGGAGGACGTACATCGATTAATTCGGTCATATCAAATAAATCTGCACGCAGAACGTATTTTGAGTAGTCGTCTTGAATATCTCGATAGGAAATAGTATTTTTATGATCTAGATACGGCAATTCCCATTTTGTATAAGAATAATCACGTTCGATTTCTAACTTTGAAGCATCTGATCCTAAATAGCCCCAACCACGCCTAGTTAGGAAAATTCGAATATTTTGATCATCTAATCGTGGAACTTCAGCCCCTATAGAGAGCAACTGCTCAAGCAAATATGCTTGTTTAGTTGAGATTGCAAGAAGTCGATCGTTTTCAACTGCTGCCTCATAAAAAGACCAGAGTCGATCAGTATCTTTAAATGGCCAATTTGCAAGAACCAGTGAGCGGCAGTCGCGAATGTGTGCAGAAATTTCATCTTTTACTTCAGATTCGCTCTTCATAGTTTGGCTGTCTATTCTGGTTCCCTCCATCAATAATACATCTGCATCAGCTGCTTTTTTGACAAATTGCTCAGTTAAATGACCGCCATAACCATGGAAACGAAGATCACCACTATAAACAATTTTTCCTTTTGGAGAATCTAGAATAATGGCACTAGAACCCAAAAGAGAATGATTGACAGGCACAAATTCTACACCAAAGTTGCCAACGTCGAACTTGGATTTGTTTTGCGAAACGGAATTGATAGGTCGGTTTGATAGAACGCCCGAATCTCGAGAATCGAGTCTTTTTGGCTTTCCGTCTTTAGTTTGACCAAACTGAAAGCTTTTTGTAAATGTGCATAGATCGTTTGCGTAGCCAGCAGAAGTGTCTTCGATGCTTTTTAGAATTGCAAGAGTCTCGTTAGTTCCGTAAATTGGAAGATCTTGCCTAAGGAAATGAACGTAGGATGCATGATCTGCGTGAGCATGTGAAAGAAGAAGTGCATCAAATTTGCTTTCTTCAGCCGGTGCTTTTGTGTGATTTAGATAATCTGTTCGGTAGATACCTTTGATATCAGGCAGAAGACCAAGAAATCGATAGTCGTCAAGACCATTAAGTTTTCGAGGGTTGAGAAATTCGTCTAAGTACTTTGAGGAAGTTGAAAAACTAAGACCAAAATCGAGCATTAATCGAGTTGACTCGTCTTCGATAGCGAATTTGTTTCCGCCAACTTCATTAAGGCCACCATAGCCAGTTATTTTTATCATTAATTAGAGATAGTGACCTAACATATTTAATGCAAACTTAGCCTGACCACGATTAAGGCCAAACAAAAGTGCAATATTCTCAAGTTCAAATGAAGTTCTAAGTTCACTCTCACTCTGAGCAAATGACGCGAAAGAATAGTAGCAACCATGCTTTATACAGAGGCGCAAAAAGGTTCTAAGTTTGGAAATTAGAATTGCTCTTGTCTGCCCGCTAGAGCGAATTATTTGACTAAGGTCAATCAAAAAGCAGGCGTTTTTCTTTTCTGCAATCAGTTTTATTGAACCCTCGTCAAAATCGTAATCTTTTAGTTGAATAAGACATTTGCGACTCTTGTGTTTTGCAGCTTCGGATAAATTTGCGGCTAAAACGATTTTCGAAGTAATATTAGAAAGAGAATAGAATTTAGAAAAACCAAAAATAGATGGATCGGGGTTAAACCCGCCCGTAATTATATCGAACATCAGAATCTAGTTCTTCTGCTCAGTTTTCTCCTTCTTAACATATGGAGAATAGTGGTATGGAGTCATCTGAAGCTCCTTTCGGCGCAATTTCTTGTTCATTGCCTTCTTCTTGTTTGGAGTTCCAGAATTACCTGAAGCAGTTAAACCACGGAATGCTCTTCCCTTGCGAACCACTGCCTTTGCAGTTACTGTGTTCATCATTGGATCAGCTAAGATAACTTCAAAGAACTTGTAGTTACCATCTTCGCCAACCCAGTAAGAATTGAGAACTTCCATGTTTTTGTAAACACGATTTACTCTCTGCTCAGCAATTGCCTGATGTGAATGTCCTGGTTGAACAAATCGATAGTTGTTCTTGTGTTTTCGGCCGCCCATTGGTTTTTGTCTTGTTCTTCGACCCTTATCAACGCGAACTCGAACTATTGAGTAGCCCTGCTTTGCTTTGTAACCTAGTCTTCTTGCACGAAGAAGGTTCGATGGATATTCAACTTTTGACATTGCAGGCTGTCTTTTCCAAGAGATGACTTTGTTTCTAAAAGTCTGATTTCTTTCTTTGTATTCCTTTTGCAATGTTTCTGCTATGTATTTATAAGCACCCATATATTTCAATCCTCAATTTTTGTTTATTTTTTACTTGATTATTTCTAACATTTATTTTTCAGTACCAATTTTCTTTTTTAGATAATGCAAACACCAATTAATTAATGCAAGCATTACTAGCAGCTAATTACTCACGCAGCGAGCATCTAACGTATACATTTTACAACATAAATTATGACTTTATGACGTAAAATATACGAAAGTAATTAACATTATGGATATGATGCTACCGATTTAAAAACCTCACGATACAGCACGACATACATCTTTTTAAACATGTATCGCAGTGATAATAATCAACTTTTATATTTCAGATTGCTTAGCATTTGCTTAGCGGTGTTAGAAATGCAGGACATAAAGCATACGAAACACGGAACAGATTCGGAAACGATGAAAGTCGTTGAAGAAATAAAGAGTGCGGAAACTCAATATGATAATGCAATTGCTTTAGCAAAAACAAATGCACAAAAAATAGTACTTCAAGGCAAAGAAAATGCATTAGCAGAAAAAGTAAGGGCTGAGGAAGAGGCATTGAAGATAAAGAATGACATTATTGCTAGAGGCAAAAGCGATATTGATCAAATTGTTGAAAAATCATTGGAAAAGGCAAAGGCAGATGCTGCTAAATTAAGTAAGAAGAATTTAAACGAAGCAGACGTCGCTAAATTGACAGTAGATTTTCTTAAAGTAGATTTAGAATAAAAGGAGAGAAAACATGTTAAGGCCAAAGAAAATGAAGAAGGTCAGAATAATTATAACTAAATCTAAAGTTCAAGACCTAATTAAAGATCTTCACCAAGCCGGAGTAATAGATATTTCAACAAGCAGGCACGAGGGCCTTAATGAAGGAAAAGCTCTTTCAAATTTTGATACAGTTTCGACAGCACTTCTTAAATTACGATTTATTAGATCAGTAATATCCAAATACGATCCAAAAGTTATGAACTCACAAAGTTCAATTGAAGTAAATGGGGAGCAGGCACTGAAAGAAGCCGCAGATCTTGATGTTGATTCTAAATTAAGAGAGTATGAAGAGAATATAAACAAAGAAACAGATGTAGTGAAAAACTTAGAGACGAATTTAACTACAGCAAGAAAATTAAGCGAACTAGGTAATATAGATTTTGGAAGACTAGAAACAAGAACTATTACTTATCGAATTGGTGAGATCCAAGCAAGTTCGGCAAAGAAAGTCAAGGATAAAATATCTTCAAATGTTCCTAATGCTGACATTATTATCGGAAATGGAGCTCAGAAGACAACCATTTTGGTATTATTTAATAGAGAAGCATCGTCAAAAGTAGATGCCATACTATCTGAAAACGCATTTGCATCAATAAGTCTTCCAAACGGATTTAGAAGTCCAAGTACAACGATCAGTGAGATAGAAGCAAAAATTAGAGATTCAAGAGAACGTATAAAGAGCACAAAGGCAAAACTATTAGAGGTTGCTCAAAAGTATGGCCCAAGAATAAATGCTTTAATTGGAGCAATCGAAATCGAAGGCGACAGAGCATCGATAACTTCTAAATTTGCCGAATCGAAATATCTTCATTTGGTCGAAGGTTGGATTGTTGCTAGCGAATTGCCAAAGTTGCAGAGCATAGTAGCAAAGTACGGAAATGCAGCACATTCTGAAGATTTGGAAGTAGATTTGCACCACGAATTACCCCCAACTGTTCTTGATAACCCAGGCGAAGCAAAACCTTTCGAATTTATTACTAAGAGCTACTCATTTCCAAATTATAATGAAATAGACCCAACACTCACATACTTCATATGGTTACCGATACTTT
>CAZZKB010000098.1:0-4068 GCA_964654575.1 Microcaldota archaeon
GGATAGTGTGTTTTCTGAGCCCAATGCACAATTGTGTAAGGTAATAATTGAATCCATAGAATTTTTTGTAACATTTTGTTTTAAGACATTAAAAGTTTGTGAAACAGGCTCAAATGCATGAACATTCTTTGCTCCAGATGCAGCTGCATAGAGAGAGAAAACGCCGAGATTTGAACCTGCATCAATAACCACACCTTCTGAATATTCAGGCTTGAGCATGTATGAGTTTTTAAGAAATATACTTAAGACTTGATAAAGAATTTGCATAGATAGCTCGTTTGTAAGATCAAAAACAATATTTCTACCATTAAATTCTATTTCAAGAATTTTTGGAATAAAGCCTAACTTTTGATTTAGCAGTGCTTTTTTTTCAGAAAGGTAGTCAGAATGAATGATATGTTTTATAGAAAGAGCAGATATTAGATAGAGGGAATATACATCTAAATTAATGACCGATGATTTTATCAAAGAGGCAATTTTTCTTCGAGTGTCAATAATTACTGAAACATCTGAGTCGTCGAGTTCTTTTGATTTGCCATCTTCTGATTTTAAGCGCAGTAAAAGATTATGACCTTCCCTGGTAGTTAGCATAAAGACCAGAAGGAAATCTCAGATAGAAAATAAAACCTTTTTGACGCATTTAGTTTGTTATCTTAAAGAAGCGCATAAAAGCAAGAAGTGATTTTTTATAAAAGACAAACAACTGACTGCCGGAATTTAGTGTTTCCTTTAAATACGCTGGGTCTTTGAGATAAATTTTTGTCCGGTGAACAAATTTTGAAATGCGCCAAATTGGAGAGACGAAATATTTTACGAAAAGAGCGATAATAATGGATTTCGACCAAGGGTCGCAAATTTTAAGATAATTATAAGCACCGGTCTTCTCAGTCAATTCAAAATCAATATTTGGTGCAATATCAGTTTTAGAAATTCTATCTTTCCAAAATAATGGCAAGTTTGAGAGCCCAATTTTCATATCAGTCCCATTCTTCGAATCACTAAAAGAATAGAATTTCTTATTTGGATTGATGTTAACCCACCCTTCACGATATGAGTCAAAACCATAAGCTATTTTGATATCATGATCAAAAAACCCTGGAGGCAGGAAAAGAGGTGGCACCACATCATCCACACTAAAGCCAACAATGGAATTTAAATTTCCGTAACCGTCAAAATGCTCACAAATCTGTTTTTTTGGCAAGATTAGCACATGGTCAGATACATGAGTCAAAGTAGTTAAATCATCAGACCGCCTAATCTGTTTGCCAGCTAATTTTGGATCAGAAAACCATTCATTAAACAAGTCAATATGAACTATCTGAAGAGCTGGAAAAAAAGAATTGCTTTTTCTTTTTGTAACGAATGCAAATTCATCTTCTTCAATAATTTCATTCTTGACAAATCGATTTTGATTAAGGATAATTCCAAAATTTGAGTCTTTTGATAATATTGAAGCAGCTTCTAGAAGATGAGAGCAAAAAACAGAAACTTTTTTGTGTTTTTGAGATACATTCTTCGCTTTTTCCAATATTTGATCAAGAACAGATAGATCGGAAAAAACAAATGGATGATCATTATTTCCAGAATAGAAAATCCATGGATCATCCATACTTTGAAGGAGTTTAATTGAATCTTGAAATTTTTTCTGATTGTCACTTCTTCCTCTAATTAATATCGCATTTGGAAATATTTTACGCACTTCTTGTTCAAAATAATCATATTTTGATTTATCTTCTAGATCATATTTTATCAAAATATTTGACCATTTGTATAGTGCATAGCTCCACAGAGTGTAAAGTGTAATATCTATTTTTGATGGCATGTTCCAAATTTTTGATTTTGATCTTATGATAGTTAGATCATCGTAAAGATTCTTGAAAAGTGGAGTGTCGGTTATATACACGTCCATATACAAAATCATTTACAATTAACCTCTTTGGAAGATTTTTCTTGCATGATCAACTGTTTCGGAAAGGCCATCTTCGATAGATTTTTCTGCCTTCCAGCCAAGAGTTTGATCAGCATAAGATGTAGAACCGAGAGTAAACTTATTAACCTCTTTATCAAGACATTCATCTTTTATGTGATATTTACCCTGATAAAGTTGTGGGTATTTATCCCAAAACTTACTAGATTCTCTAAATACAGGCTTGATGGAGCTTCCGATTTTGCTCGAAATAATATTATAGATTTCATTTACCGAGTATGATTTTCCAGAAGCGACGTTAAATGTCTTATTAGCTGCCTCTTTTTTTGTCATACATAGTAGATTGAGTCGATTAACATCATCAATAAATACATAGTCTCGCTTCTGCTCTCCATTAGAATGAAGTACTGGAGCTCGATTGTTAAGTAATTCTCGAATCACATAACCAACAAAAGGCGGAGATTTTCTTCTCACGTCTTGATGAGGCCCATATACATTGTAATATCGAGTAGTTACTACTTCCATACCATAAGTTTTGGAGAAGCCTTTGCAAACTTGCTCTGCGGCGAATTTAGAAACAGAATACAGCAGGTGAGGATCTGTTTGGTCGTTTTCATTGCATGGATAGTTAATATTATTTTCATAAATTGCAGACGTACTTGCAAACACAAATCTATCAACATCCGACTTTCGAGCCATTTCCAAAACATTTGCAGTACCAGCAACATTTACATCCATAGCACGATTTGGTTCAGACTGACAAACCGGAAGAGCAGATATTGCAGCCAGATGGAATACGCACGAAGCGCCACTAAAGTGAGACAAAATATCGGCTGATCGAATATCGGCTTTAACAAAGGAACCAAATGACTTGCCATTCTCGATTAGATTGTCTTCATATCCCCCCGATAGATCATCAATTAGAACCACTTGATAACCCATTGTGGATAGAAGATAGCCCAATTTAGAACCTATAAACCCAGCACCGCCAGTTATGACAACTTTTTGAGACATAATAACACCAAGATATGCGAGATTAAAGGACTTTAAGTTCCTCCATAATAACTCTAAAACTTTCTTTTGATTTTTCTTCCATTTCCAATTCTTTCTTAACAATAGCATCTGGATTAAATTTTCCTTTTTTATTCCATACATTTAACATGGTTTGACCTAAAGACTCATAATCCCCAGCATTGAAGAACCAACCAGTCTTACCTTCATCGACCCATTCATCAAAGACAGGAAGGCGAGAGCAGATAACCGGGGATCTAAAATGATATGAAAGTGCAAGACATCCGGAGAATTGAGCTGGGACTAAATAGGGAAGCGTAACTGCATGACTGTTTTTGATTAAGTAATGTAGCGAACCATCATCAATCCAACCGTTGTAAGTAGTTAAATTAGGCAATTTGCCAAAATTTGCACCTCGCCCTGCAATGACTGTATTAAGCTCTGGATAATGTTCTAGAGCTTTTAGAAGAATTCCAACTCCCTTAGAGTATCTTGAGATTTCACCAAAGTAGAAGAAATATTTATCAAATGGCAAATCGATCTTTTTTTCAGACGCAAAAAAACCTTGCCTAAGAACGCTGTATGGGGGATGTAGAAGTCTTTTCGTCTCGATGCCTAATCGAGCTTTTATTTCCCAAGACAGCGGTGCTTGAGTAACTAAGGTAAGTGAGGATTTTCTAATAACCAAGTCATGCAAATGATCCATAACCATGTCGTTTAGGCGTCTTTTTGAGTAGGTATAATTGTAGGTTGCATGATAGTAGAAAAGTTTGTTCTTTAGAGATAGGTATAGAGGAATCATTTTTGGTGAAATCATAGTGAAAAAAGCCCAGTTATCACCAATTTCCTTTTTCATACGAGATAGGTCTTTTGGTGAGACAAAGTCAAAAAATTCGATTTCAGGATAAATCTTTGTTACAAGATCTTTTCTTGAATTATCTTTGGACAAGAAAACACGAGTTTGAATCCCTAGTTTTCTTGAGATTTCATATATTGTTAAGATAACTTCTAGGCCAGCACCCTTCTGACCAGGATAAATCAAAAATAAAACCATAAATAGTATAAATTTAGATTATAATTTAAGGAGAATGTGTTGAGGCTTTTTCCTTATAGTAGTGGACTGAATCACG
>CAZZKB010000099.1:0-3987 GCA_964654575.1 Microcaldota archaeon
ATCTGAGTATGCTAGATCTAATCTCTGGTCCAAATCATCTCTCCAAGGTCCAAGTCCGCTCATATTATAATTTTCGGGACTTACTAATAGCATATCATACTTTCTTGCAATTGTACTATCTCGGTATGAAGGATCTGGATATTGCATCGCTCTAAAGTATTTTATTCCATATTTTTTTAGTTGATCTTCTCTATCTTTAGAATAGAACACCGATAGTGGGTCGAAGTAATTTATTATCTCTCCACTTTGGTTATAGCTATACTCATTCGCAAACCATCGATTATCATAATATATGTATTTGATGTTATTTTTTGCTATCAATTCGTTTCTCTTCTGGGTGTCGTTTCCATACAAAATTATTGCAGTCTCGAGTTCTAATTCATTAGAGTCTGAAAACACATCTATGTGAGTTCTTCTATATGCAAATGTCTCTCTGCCACTTAAGGCGAAAATTGCAAAACTGTTTTCATTTGTGCTTAATATTGTATCATTTTGCTTGAGGTTGTTTATGATATACGATCCTAGATTTTGGTAATGTTCATCCAAACTGTTTTCTCCAACTTTAAACCAATTCTGGTCGTTCCATTTTTGTAAATCTCCAAATGAACTGATCAGAAATGCTGCTGCGATTATTGCAAGACAAGTTTTCTCCCACTTTTGTTCTTTGAGAATTTTTTCATTTATTGCTACTAATCCAATCAAAATTGCAAATTTTGAAAGGTACATATTGCTAGAGTATGTTGGTATGAAGTGGGTATCGAATAGTGGTGATGTTACAAAATATGAATATACAAAGATGAACGTTGCGGCAAAAAGCAAAGCAATATTTCTTACTTCTTCTGATATCTCCTCCTTTCTCCACATTTTTCTTATAATCCAATACAATCCATATAGTATTGCGAGGGAAGCGATTGTTTTAGATAGGGTACTTATGTTGAAAAAATTTTCTCCAATTCCCTGCTGTAAAACAGTTATTGCTACCGACAATTTCGCAACATCTGGGGTACTTGCAATATTCATCTTAACTTCCGGTGTTCCTTTATCTATGAAAATCGGCTTATACCAATAGAGATTTGCAATTACAAATCCCATTACGAAGACAATTGCCAATGCTTTGATATCTTTTTTCAAATTGTCATTTATTGCAAATTGCTTAATGTGCCTGCTTCCAAGGTATATTGCAAGAACTCCTATCATATAACTAGAATATATGAAAGACGTCGAGTGGGTTAATGCCATAATACCATACATTATTCCAAGAAATATGCTGTTTTTCATTGTCTGGTCGCGAAAAAATCTGATATATCCAGCAAGGAATATTGGAGTCACTACAAAACTTGAAAATTCCGTATATTTCAATAGCGGAAACATCGATATGCCTACTGTCAACAAAACTCCTATTATTGCAATTTTTTCCGATCTAAAAAACTCCCGATACATTATGAAAAATGAAATACATACTGCTATTGGAAGAATATAATTGAATTTTATCATGGCGTCAATTGGGCTAAGTCCAAAAATTTTACCAAATGTTGTAGTTACTATTCCATATATTGGCAAATAATGAGGAAGAGCTCCATTAACATTACTAACCCAGAGCCACTGAAGTGGGTTTGTAGAATACATTGCATTTATGTACCCTAATTGATTGTAAAGATCCCCTCCATATAATGGAGATGGCAATTGCTTAAATTGATCAAACGTTGTGTGTGTTATTAATACGAGTATTATTCCTATCAAAATGCTAAAAATAAGCCATTTGGTTTTTTCTTCGACAATCATTCTTCTCCCCAACCCGTTTCAAGTTGTTTATTTATTTATCGGTCTTTATTATATGTGTTACTTATGCGTGCTCTTGTTACTGGTGGTGCCGGATTCATCGGATCTCATTTAGTCGATACACTTGTATCAGAGGGCTTTGAAGTCATCATTTTAGACGATCTTTCTAGTGGTAATAATCAAAATATTAACAAAAAAGCTAAGTTTGTTCTTGGGAGTATTTTAGATCGAAGTGCAGTATCGAACTCGATCGGAAAATGCGATTTTGTTTTTCACTTGGCAGCTCAGGTTTCTGTTCCAAAATCAGTTTCTAATCCAGATGAGACCTATAAAATAAATGTAGATGGGACGAAGATTGTTTTGGAGGAATCACTCAAAGCAGGAGTAAAAAAAGTCATTATTGCTTCTTCTGCAGCAGTTTATGGCAATTCAAACTTGCCTCTGAAGGAAACTGATACTCTTGATCCGCAAAATCCATATGGCATTTCGAAAATGAAATGCGAATATTTAGCTAGCGAGTTTGTTAAACAAGGCCTCAGTGTCGTTTGCTTGCGTTACTTCAATGTATATGGTCCAAGACAATCTGTCGGTGCGGTAATTTCAAACTTTATGAGATCAATCGTATCATCAAAACCTATTACGATTTTTGGCGATGGAAATCAGGTTCGAGATTATGTTTTCGTCTCTGATGTTGTATCTGCAAATATTCTTGCTGCCAAAAAAGCACCTCCAGGTTCAATTCTAAACGTTGGAACCGGAGTAGCAACATCTCTATTGGAAGTCTTATCTATCATTGGTGTTTCATCTGGAGTCAAACCACTTGTCCAATTTAAGCCGGTGCGAGATGGGGATGTGAGTTACTCTTGTTCAGATATATCACAAATCGCGAAGCTTGGGTTTAAACCTTCTACTATGATTAAAGATGGGCTAAAAAATACTCTTAACTGGTATCTATCCAATGTTGGTTGAGCATTATGTTTGACATTTCGAATGTATTTTTTTCAAAAATTCAGGATAATCGATCTTCAAAAAAATCTATCGCACTCTTTAGTCCTGCTGGCGACAAAAAGATGCTTGAACTATTTGTTTCAATTATAAAAAAACAGTCTTTCAAGGATTTTGATGTTCTTTTGATCTATCCAAAAGGAGCTGAATTCTTTAATGATGATAGTCTTTCAATAATAAATGCAGAAGAAAAACTTCCTCTTGGTACATCTGGATGTTTTTTTGCAGGTCAGGTTTTTCTTTATCAACAAGGTTATGACATAATTATCAATGTTGATTTAGATGCTATTCCCTCAACCCCAGACTTGTTATCTAATCTAATTTCAAAAGCAATAGAGAAAAAAATTGTTTGCGTTCCGCTCTCTGCTTCAGAAGAAAAAATCATTCCAGGTCGCTTCATAATAAATCATTATGGTGCTTTTCCAAGGTCTGTTTTTGATAATATTGGCTTTGTAACGCCATATTTTTGGAGAGGTGCTGAAGATTGGGACATGGCACAGCGTCTTCAAAAACACAACTTGATTGAAGTTGTAAACTCTCTACATATTCTACATCCTCTTCCAGCTTCAAGCGTTTATCACAAACTTGTAAGTCGTAAAAAGTACTATCCATACCTTTCAAGCCTTATGAAAGCGTTTCTTCTTCAAGGTGGTGTAAAAAATATTTTCAAATATATTTGTTGGTACTCATTCTATGCATTTTTCTCAAATGTTTTTTCAGATCAGGAACTTCGCGATTCGATAAATTACTCGTCATCATTTAAATTGCTAGACAAAATTTCAGAAAAACCATTTCTTGTTATTGAATCGAGTGGATCGAAGTCTGGATTTGAGCAAGGATATATTGGCAGACTTATTTCCAATGTCAAGGTTTTCGCTGGTTTGGTTGCCTCTGGTAAAGGTTCGCTCGGTTCAGATACGTTTTCGCTTCCCTCTGGCGCACGAACAGGGTTTATCTTACGCTCTCTTTTCTCGATCATAATCTGCCCATTATATCCATTAGAATCGCTAGTTCATATTGCAATTTGGCAGTCTCAAAAAGACAAGATTATTTATCCTGTAAAACCTTCTAATCTCGAGGAATCTGTTTCCATCTATCTAAATTACCTAAGAAACAAATCTCTTTGATTATATCTATTATTTCGCTGTTTTCGCATCTCTTCTGCTAGGATTTAACTTCTTTTCCTGCTAATGATAATTTTTT
>CAZZKB010000100.1:0-3982 GCA_964654575.1 Microcaldota archaeon
TATAGAAATTAAGTTGAGGTTTTGTTCTATTTTGATTGCACTCTTAGGCCTTCTTATTTTATCGAACTCTTCTTCGTCAACTATGTATGTTATTCCACTTTTACTTTCAGTATATGATATATACTTAAGTGAGGGGAGTTCTTTTTGGGTTATTATGACTGTGACCTTTGTCTTAATAGACATCGAACTGCGCTTTAGCACTCTTAATATTTTCTCTTCAAGATCGTCTTCCCTTTCTCTTATTTTTCCCGAAAGTCTGATTAGTGCCATTTTTACTGCAAACTGGTTTTTTCTATTTCCAAATACATCATTAGATATTTTTCTTGAAAGGGCAGAATAGTTTACTATCTTTTCTCTTATTATCTCTTTTAGAAATGGTCTTCTTTTGATATAAAGCCAAACCAGCTCACTTATGCTTTCCATGTTTCATTTGCAACGTTAAGGTTTTAGAACGCTACAGTTGTTACGCTCTTTTAATATTCATCTTTTGCCGCATCTCTTATTATGCATGGTTTAGTCGGTTCAATAGCTCCAAGACACAGAGATTTACAATACCCAACAACACCTAGTCTTCCTTCTCCACTAGTTGATACTTCGCCTTCTCCAAAGAAACACAACCTCACAGTCTTTCCAGATTTTTCTTCTCTAGATAAGGATAGAATCTCAGGTCTTGTTTCAAAGAGTTTCTGTGGTCGTTCTTTAGTTCCTGGTTATTTTGATTCTCCAGTTGCAGCAGTTATACTAGAGTCTGATTATCGAGGCCTTGCTGTCTTAAAGAAACTTGGTCCAAAAGGCTTGTGGTACTTAGATAAGATTGCGACTGACCCAACTATGCATGGAACTGGTCTTGGTTCAGCTCTCTTTCAAGCAGCTTGTAATACTACTGGTGATTCTGTATCATGGCGTGCAGCTAAAACAAACTCTGCAAATCCTTGGTACTCTCGTTTAGGTATGCAGGTTGAAACTGATGAATGGTTTGTTTATCTAAGAAATGCAAAACCATCTGATATGTCAAATATTGTTGATTCTATAATCGCTTTACCTCGTACTGTAATCTAATTTGTTCTATTTGTAACATTTAATTAGTTTTTTGGAACATGAATTGCAAAATGTTTATATATCAAATTTTTACTAAGCTTTTACTATGAATCAATTAGCTGTATCCTCGATTAAACAAAGTGGCTTTAGGCCAATAGACAAACAGGCAGTTTCACTTTCAATAGGATTTATGTCAAGATTAGGTCAAATCGAGTCTCACGTGGTGCTTTCAGATGGAATTTCGGCTTCTTCTACGAATTTTAAGTGCACTAACGAGCGCTCACCACTTAAGGCAGTTGCAGTTTCCCTTCCAACTTATCTAGATTGGGCAAATCCAATAAATGAAGTTGAAGCTGCGAATATGAATAATCGTCCCGATCGCACAAGGGCCGTTATCGAGCATTTTGGTTTCATCATGGGCATCCTTTCTAAGGGTGTGAAAGTTCATCTCATCGGGCCACATTCTGATCTTCCAGAGTCAGTCTATACTCGCGACATTGCATTTGTAGTTGGAAACAAACTTATTCGCTGTAATATGGGAGCAGATGTGCGAAAGAATGAAACCAGACAAATTCTCGGAGCAATAACTCCACCCTCGGAAGTAATACTAGAAGGTGGAAATGTCATCCTAGAAGGAGACAAATTGTTCTTAGGCATTGGAGATCGTACAAATGTGGCTGCGGCTAAATGGCTTCAGGAAATCGTCGGCGGGGATTTCGAGGTTATTCAAATTCCACTCAACCCAGGGGTGCTTCACCTTGATTGTGCATTTGGTCCGATTGCTCTTCCAAATGGTCACTCTGGCGGGGCGTTAGTCTACCCTTCGGCCTTTACTACTCGTGAGTCGCTTGACTTGCTAAAACAAGTCTATGGCAAACTGTATCCAGTCTCAGAGCATGATTATCATCACTTGGGAACAAACGGGTTTTGGATTAATCCGGATACTGTTTTTGCAAATCCAGATTGTCCAAAAATAGTAAAACTACTCAAGTCTCTTGGAAAAGAAGTTCTGACTCTTCCGATGGATGAAGTTGTAAAGGGTGAGGGCTATGCTCGCTGCTCTACCTTGCCGCTCTTGCGAGAATAATATTTTATACTATATTATGAAATTAAATGAGGATGAAAAATATGAAAAAAGAAAAAGTTGTTTTAGCATATTCTGGTGGGTTGGATACTTCATGTATCTTAGTTTGGCTTATTGAAAAAGGGTATGATGTCGTTGCATTTATTGCCGATGTAGGGCAGAATGAAGATTTAGCTGCTGCAAAAGAGAAGGCGATAAAATGCGGAGCATCCAAAGTTTATGTCGAGGATTTAAAGAAAGAATTTGTAACTGATTATATATTTCCAGCAATAAAGGCAAATGCTATCTATGAAGGTCGTTATTTACTTGGCACTTCTTTAGCTCGCCCAGTCATTGCAAAGGCACAGATGGCTATTGCTGCAAAAGAAGGCGCTTCATTTGTTTCACATGGCGCAACAGGAAAAGGAAACGATCAAGTTCGCTTTGAATTAACTTACTTTTCACTGGACCCGAAAATCAAAGTCATCGCCCCTTGGAAGACTCCAGAATTTCTTTCTAAATTCCGCGGACGAACCGACTTAATTAACTATGCAAAGGAAAAAGGAATTCCAATCAAAGCAACTCATTCAAAGCCTTATAGTACTGATGCAAACCTTATGCACATTAGTTATGAGTCAGGAGTTCTTGAAGATCCACTAACTTCACCAACCGAAGACATGTTCGAGTGGACAAAATCTCCAAAAGAAGCTCCAAATGAGCCGACCGAAATTTCAATTCATTTTAAGGACGGTATTCCGATAAAAGTTGTCAATAAGAAAGACGGAGTGCAAAAGACCGATCCGCTAGAACTTTTTGTCTATCTAAATGATGTTGGAGCTAAGAACGCCATTGGCAGAATTGATATTGTCGAAAACCGCTTTGTAGGTATCAAATCTCGTGGTGTTTATGAGACTCCTGGTGGAACAATTTTGCGTGCAGCGCACATGGACATCGAAGCAATTGCAATGGATCGTGAAGTTATGCGTCTTCGTGATATGCTCTCGCCAAAGTTTGCCGAATTAATCTACAATGGCTTTTGGTTTAGTCCTGAAATGGACTTTTTGATGGCCGCAATCAACAAGAGTCAGGAGTTTATCGATGGCATTGTGCATCTTTCGCTCTATAAGGGCAATGTTACCGTTACTGGGCGTGAATCTCCAAGTTCGCTCTATAACCAAGATCTCTCAAGTATGAACATTGCCGGTGGTTTCGATCAGCAGGATTCAGCAGGGTTCATTAAAGTTAATGCCATTCGTTTAATGGCACACAATGCAATCGTGAATAAAAAGAAAAAGAACTAAATTCGAGCTGATCAAAAATGGCAAAAAGACTTTGGCAAGGGGCGTTTGTTGGAGCAAAATCAGATGTAACTGCGTTCAATTCCTCTGAAAATGTATCCCTTGACCATATCCTTATTTTTTATGATATTATTGGCAGTATTGCTCATGTAAAAATGCTTCAAAAACAAAAAATTCTTTCAAAAGATGAGTCTGAAGAAATATTAGCTGCTCTTAAAAATGTGCTTAATGATTTTGAAGAAGGTAAATTTTCACTCGATCCATCTCTAGAGGATGTCCACTCGAACGTTGAAAATGCTGTTACAAAAATAACACCATGCGGAAAAAAAATGCACACTGCCAGATCAAGAAATGATCAGGTTAATTTGGATATGCGCCTCTATATGAGAGATTCCTGCTTGAAAATCTGCAATTCTATATTCGACTTACAAAAATCATTTACCTCTCTTAAGGATGGCTTGATGGTAGGCTACACTCATACTCGAGTTGCACAGCCAATCACGATTAGTTTTTGGTCAGACGCTTACGTTTTAGCTCTTAATCGCGATTTAGAGCGACTTATTAGTGCTCTAGGTCGGATAAA
>CAZZKB010000101.1:0-1867 GCA_964654575.1 Microcaldota archaeon
TGGCTCCCCCTACTCGATCGATTTAACTGATGCTCAGCGTCAGAAGGTCATGCGTTTAGATTGGGCTGGGCCATATGGAAATGCAACTTTTGCATATTCTCTTCCACAATATAATTATGTTCTCGCTAGTAGTTCTTGTACATCGGACAATATCATACATAGTGACCGGTGCAAGAATGTTCTAACATTAAGCAATGATGGTGAATCTCTTACTTTTGAGGTGTCAGAATGAAAGGTCAATATTTTAGTTTCGATGCAATTATCGCTTCAGTCATATTTGTTATGGCATTGGTTGCACTATTGTCGTACTGGCATAGTGTCAAATCTTATCTAGACTCGCAAAATGATGATATCTCAAAAGAGGCAGTTCGCATTTCTGACGCATTGCTCTCTCCACCATCTTCTACTACTTGTGCTTCAATGCAGCGCCTTGGTCTTGCAATTGGCTATGAAGACAAACGCATCAATTCGACACTTCTTGACTGTGCTTCAAGGATGTCCCAGTCAGCATTCAAACAAAACCTTACTACTGGTTATGGAGTTTCAGTTACAGTTAGTCGAGTTGGTACAACTCCTTCAAGTATTCTTTACACACTTGGAGGGTCAATTCCTTCGGCACCAAGTGCTCCATCCTCAATTGTAAAAGTAAGGAGATTAGCATCATTTGTAAATTCGACTAGTGGCGAGCAATTCCTTGCTGCAATTGACATCAGTGTCTATAAGTAATTTTTTTTCAACTTTTTAATTATCCCTTGAGAGATTTTTCTGTAAATTATTGGCTCAGTTTACCCTCTTCTCACCGAGTGAGCTTTAGCTCACGAAGGTTAGAGTGAGCTTTAGCTCACGAAGGTTAGAGTGAGCTTTAGCTCACGAAGGTTATGTGAAAATTAGTCCATCTTGTTTTTGGCTCAGTTTACCCTCTTCTAATCATAGGTCATTATATTTCAAATAACCAAATCAGAAATACCTCTTGACATCATTGCCAAATTCTATTGATGCGACCTTCCATATTTAATAAGATATCTATCGCATTTCTATCTATGAAGCGTCCAATACTTGTCCTATGTATCGATCGGGACAACGACCTTTTCGATAAAGGTGGTGTCACCGGACCCCTAGTTGGACGAGAGAAAAACCTTCATGGTGCTATTGCATTGTGCCTTGCAGATCCAGAAGATCCAGATTCGAACGCAATGTTTTATGGTATCAAACTTTATGATCAACTGGTCAAAGATGGAACTGCTGTCGAAGTGGTAACACTAACTGGTGATCGAAAATTAGGGGTAGTTGCTGATCGTGCAGTTAGTGCTCAACTTGATCGTGTTTTACTTGAACTAAATCCAACTTCATGCATCCTGGTCTCAGATGGAGCTGCGGATGAGGAAGTGCTACCAATCATTAAATCGAGAATAAAAGTCGACTCTACAAAAATCGTCTTCATAAAACAGGCTAAAGAACTTGAAAAAACCTACTTTGTCATTCTTGAAAAACTCAAAGACCCATACTTTGCACGAACTATTATCGGAGTTCCAGCAGTATTGCTGCTTCTCATTTCACTTTCAAGCTTTTTTGGTTTAGGCTGGCAACCTATCGGTATCCTAATTGGAATTTATCTAATCATCAAATTGCTTGGTATCGAAGATTCAGCAATCAACTTAGTCAGAGACTTCAGATTCTCTTTCGAGCGGGCAAGTTGGGTTGGATACGTTGGTGCATTGGCTATCTTCTGCATCGGGCTTTTCATTGGTTACCAAACACTAATTCGATCGATTTCAATTGGTCTTTCGAACGAAAAAATCCTGGCATCAGTTATTGGTTCAGTGGTTTGGATTGGTTTTGTTGGCTCATTAATGGTTTTAATTGGAAA
>CAZZKB010000101.1:1967-3972 GCA_964654575.1 Microcaldota archaeon
CCACTCACATCAATAAGCTCTGTCGAAGAGAAAGTTGTTGTTAGATCAGAGGATTAGCAATAATTGTTTTTCTCACTATATCCGATATTTTCTAGTCTAGAATAAGAAATTTCCTTAGTATTCAATACTTGAATTTAATAAATAAAAATTAACTAATCTATTCTTTTTTGACCTTCTTCTGTTGAGCTTCGGGTTCATCATTCTGCATCCTAATCTTTTTCAGAAGGTCTGTCTTTGCTTTTCCTTCTTCCAAAACCTGATCAAGAACTTCAGAAAGATTTTCGACAAACACAATATTCATCTCAGCATTTACTTCCTTTGGAAGGTAAACATCTTGAGTATTAGCCTTTGGAATAAGGACTTTTCTTATTCCTGATTCGTGTGCCCCTTCGATCTTTGCACTAACTCCACCTACTGGAAGTACTTTTCCTCTTACATCAATAGAGCCAGTCATTGCAATGTTTTGTCTTACTGGTATGTCTGCAATTGCAGATATCACTGCAACTGAGATTGCAACTGAAGCACTGTCCCCTTCGACTCCTTCATATGTTTGAAGGAATTGTATGTGAAGGTCAGTTTTTGATATTTCATTTCCTATGTATTTTTTGAATATTGCAGAGACGTTTTCAACTGCCTCTTTTGCTATTGTTCCAAGCTTTCCAGTTGCAATAACGTGACCTTCGCTTTTGGATGCTGAAGGAGTTGCCTCTGCAACTATTGGCAAAACTAGTCCAGCTCGTGCATCTCCCATTACTGCAAGTCCATTAACTCGACCAACTTCCGAGCCGCTTGTCACGATTGTTTGGTATTCTTTTTTGTGCTCGATTATTTTTGATCCAATCTGACTTTCGATTGATCTGAAGAATTTTCTTGCTTCTTTTACTTCAGAAATTGTTACTAATTTAAGACCTTTTTCGTTTGCTAGGTCTCCAGCTGCTCTAATCAATCCACCTAATTCACGTAGATTGAGTGAGAACTTCTTTCTTCGTCCACTCATTCTTCTTGATTCTTCGATTATTTCGTAGACTGCTTCGCGATCAAAATGCGGTATCTTGCCATCCTTTTTGATCTCCTGAGCTACAAATTGAATTACCTTTGCTTCATTTTCAGGAGTTTCATCCATGTAATCTTCAACATAAACTTCATACCCACCACCTCTAATTCTAGATCTGAGTGCAGGGTGTATATGTGCAACATCTGGCAGGTTTCCAGCTGCAACAAGTACGAATTCAGTTGGCACTGGTTGTGTTTTAACTAATGCACCAGAACTCATCTCGCTCTGACCAGTAATTGGATATTTCTTTTCCTGCATTGCAGTCAAAATTTCCTGCTGCCAGTTCATCTTTAATGAGGCTATTTCATCTATGAAAAGTACTCCTTTGTTTGCTTGATGTATTGCTCCAGCTTCGACTCGAAGGTGTGCTGGTGTTCCAAGTCCGCCTGATTGGAGTGGGTCATGCTTAATGTCCCCAAGTAATGATCCGGCTCGGGAGCCAGTTGCATCGACAAAAGGCGCGGTTTTTCGTTCAGTATTGTCAACTATTAATTTCGGTCCGTTGTTTTCCTTTGGCATAAGCCTTCTTCCAAGCCCGCTTGTTGCGTTTGAAATTATGTACAGTAATCCAATTCCCAAGGCAACTGCGACGACCATCCATTTTGTACTTTCAGAAAGTATGTCTGTAAATACTGCAAATATGAGCAGTCCACCCAATATCAAGAGCGGTATATTTGGAGAACCCATTCTAGGTTCTTCTTCTTGCTTTTGGAAAACTATTCTTCTTCCAAGTCCACCGACGACACTTTGACCAGTTTTTATTTTTTCTATTTCAGCTGGGCTATAATATCTAAGAAGGCCATTTGCTTTTAGGTAATCGAAATTCGGTTGAGTTTTTACAATCCTTACTAAAGGCTGGTTTTCGTTATTTACATTGGCATAAACCAGTACGTCTTCTAATTCCTCTCTTTTCATTAATTCTGCCATAGCCTGAGCAAGCATACTTTTTCC
>CAZZKB010000102.1:0-3897 GCA_964654575.1 Microcaldota archaeon
AAGCATTGAATACATCTCAGATGGAGTTGTGAATTCGATTGCTTTTCCTTCGATTGTATCGAGAACTTCGAATTTGAAACCGCCTTGCATGTTTGGATCGATTACTAACCCTGGAGTGTTGAATGGATCAGCAAACATTCGGTAAACTGGCAAATTGAATGCGCCCGGGTCAGTTTTATCCATCATAAAGACAACGACTGGTTCACTGCCCCTCTCGACAAATTCTAATTCTGCAACCCCTGGACCCATGCCTTTGATGTTGCCAGAGAATGCGTCTTTTAAAAGATCTTGTCCTGCACCATAGAGTTTGAGCTTCTTTGCAACTTCTGTTCCTGCTTTAAATGCATCCCAGGCTAAACCATGAATTTCTTTGTTATCGACACCTTTTGTGTGAGTCATGACCAAATTGATATCATCACCGCACCAGCCGACAAAGAAATCGACCAAAATGCCTTTTTGTTTTGCAGAAGAAAGATGATCTTTAACTTTTGCAACAACTTCTGGATGGACTGTTTGATGTCCCGGATAGCCGCCAATGTCTGCTTTAATTACACTAAGAGTCACTTTCATAATTCGAACACCTAAAGCTCGATAGTTTTTTCCGAATATAATTGAATGGCATCGTATATAAACTTTCCTAGATTTGAGAAAACGAATCGACTTAAAGCGAAATTGAAAATCAAAGACAAAAACAAATATAAACAGAACAAATAACTAAAGAAAATATGGCAGAGGGAGAAAAACTAATCGAATTGGTAGACGGAGGAGTAAGGATAAGGGCTGTAGATAGAGATGGAAATGTTTGGCCAGTCGGACCAAAATTCCCACTAGATAAAGAAGCAAGTGCAATTTATTACAGCAGAATGGGCGGATTTGTACCTCCAGAAGTTGCAATTGATACCGTGTTGAGTAACCCAGCGCACTACGGTGCTGGTGGTTTTGAAGGAGTTCGAGTTGTTAGAACACCTTACGGTGAAGGTTTTGTAGAACTCTCATCGAATTTAGCTAGATTTAGATTTTCTACCCTTGCATTTGGACTTGGACTAATTACAGACACGCTAAAGCTTTTTGACGACCCAAATATTGACAGAATAGAGCATTTACAAAGAACACCAGCACAGTTTTTTGTAGGTGGAAGGAAAGCACTTGAAGCAGATTCTGAATTGACAATGGATGTTAAAGTTATATACAAAGACAGTAGAGAGGAAATTGTAACAATACCGTTTCAGTTAAGAGCAATGATGGGTGAAGAAGAGCGAGTAGTAACACTGCGAGAAATGGAAACTGCAATGCTTGTTTTGCCACACCTAAATGGGCTAGTTAAAGACGTCCAATACCCAGAAGATTTGAGACTAATCAACAGTGGTTATTTTAGACCAGTGTTTTGGATTTCTGGCGAAGAAGGACTGAAAGTACCAACAGTAGGAAAAAGACCGAACGGAACTTTGTTCGATAAACCGCTTTATTTTGCAATAGCAACTCTTCCTTGGGGCAGATATCTTGACGAAGCTGGGTATAATGCTGGTCTTGATGTGATGATTGCACCGTATTTGAGATTAGATGATTTGTCGATGCCGGTGACACAGAAAATAGCTGGCAATTATGTTAATAGTGCAAGAAATATCAACATCGCAGTCAAACTTGGTTTTGGTGAAATTTTAGCATTAAACCACAAAGAAGAAGTGGTTGAAGGGTCTGCTGAGAATTTAGTTTTCCTCTTTGAAGAGGAGGGAACTGGAAAACTTAGAGCACTTGTGCCGCCACTCTCATCCAACATACTTGCCGGAACAAATAGAGATCGATTAATACGAGTTTTACAAGAAGGAGTAGAAGTAAACGGAAAGGAAGTCGAGCTGGAAATGAGAGCACCAAGCAAGGATGAGTTATACAGATCGTTAGATGGAAAAAGCAAGTGGAAGCTATCTGCCTTGGTGATGATGGGAACAGGTGTTGGATTTATTCACGTAAAAAGCATTACCGAGTACCCAGACATAGATCAAGTTATGAAATTAGGAGACCTTAGATCTGAAGAAACCTATTCTGACCCACTCGTAATCAGAAGATTAACTGAAAGCGGAAGAAAACGAATGATAAATAATGGTCAAAAACATCCATTTGTAGATATTGTGCAGCAGAGATACACTGAATTTGTACTTGCAGATCGCGGAAGATTAGTTACGCCAGTTCATGCAGTTGATTTGGACGTTGCCGCGAAGTTGTTTGGAGTTGGAATTGAGGAACATACAACTTCTGAAATACGGTCAAAGGCTGCAAATGGACATTATAGAGAAAGAGTCAATGGATTACATCAACCAGATGAATTAAGAGCTAAAATGAGGGAAATTGGAGATGCACTAAGGTCTATGTATAAAGAGTCAATAAGACAAAGAAGTAAACCATATGCCGAAGTGTTTACCCTAAGAAAGTAGAAAATTTATTTAACAACTTCTTTTTTAGATTCAACTTTAATTGAAATTTTCTTTTCTATTCTGCTTTTTATTACTCCATCTTTGTCAAAAACAAACAAAATGAGATCGCATCGATACATTTGTGCAGGAGTCATTTTTGAAGCATAGATTCGAACAGACTTTTCGATAAATTCGTTATTTGAAAGAATACCAATCCTAATTCGACCCTTTGACACCCTACCATCATGGCTTAGTGAAATACCTTCAGTTGTGATAACTTCGGCTTCTGTCCAAACAATATTTGGAGATTTGTTCTCCACACGCAAAATTAAATCAGTGTGATTTTGAGAGTATGAAAACAGAACATCCGGGTGAAAACGAGCAGTAAAATCGAACAATTGAACACCACAGCTTTTGCGTAGGTGAGTATTATATTATTTGTGCCCAAAGTTGATGCATGAATCAAAATTCAAACATAATTCCAGAATCTCGATTAATCAAAAACGAAGTAACAATAAGAGAGATGAATACTAGCGGCGAAGTTGCATTAACCAGAAAATCGATGATAAGATGGATTGCCCTTTCACTTGGCTTAATTAACCCGAATGAAAGCAGAAGATTGCTTTTGGATATACTTGAAGTATTACTCGAGTTTCATGCAAATCGACAGAGACCAACGACTAAAGATATAATTGGCAGATTAAGAGAATTGACTGGAGAAGATCAAAATCAAAAAGCAGTGTATTATCACCTCTTAAAATTAAAGGAATTTGGTGTGCTTGGACGCAAAAAAGGCGAATATTATTTTGGAGATGGCTCAGAGCGGCCAATAAAGGAGATTTTAAAGGAAGTGTATTTAACAAAGGTAAATAGTGCTTTTGAGAATATAGACAAAGTTCTTGAAAGACTAGATAAAAAGTAACGAGGATGAGACTTATGAAAGCAAGCGGAATAGTATCAGTACCAGCACCAAAACCATTAGCAGTTGCAAATGCGCCCGTAGATGGAAGAAGATACGGAACAGATGTTCCTGAATACGTGATTGCAGCAAGAAGATCAAAACCAGCAAGTGAAGGAATTCAAAAGTGAATAAATTATGTCTGAATTTTCAGGTTTTTACAAACTAAGTGTCGATGAGAGACTTGCAAAACTTAAAAAAGCAAGGAATCTGAGCGATGAGGAAGTGGCAACGCTAAAAAACAGCGGAGCACTAAAACTTGAAATTGCAGACAAGACAGTCGAAAATGTAATTGGAGCAGCTCATTTACCACTTGGCTTAGCGACAAACTTTGTAATAAACGGAAAAGAAGTAGTCATTCCGATGGCAACTGAAGAGCCATCAGTAATTGCAGCTGCATCAAAAGCTGCAAAGCAATGTGCCCCAGAAGGGTTTGTCGCAGAAGCTGACGAATCAATAATGATTGGGCAAATACAATTAGTCGGAATAAAAAAACCAAAGGAAACGGTGACTAGACTTCAGAAGGCAAAA
>CAZZKB010000103.1:0-3831 GCA_964654575.1 Microcaldota archaeon
CGTTAAGCGGATTGCTACCAACACACCCAAAACTAATCAATAATAGCAGCAGAGTTATAACAAATAGACCAATTTTTGAAGCGCTCATGACTAAAGTCAACTACAAAGAAGTTATTAATCATACTAAAGTTTAACAAATGTGGATTTTGAGCGTCTTTTCTTATGAAATGTGATCGCAAAACGATGTGCCTCATCACGACCTCGCTGTAATAGTTTAAGGCCAAGATTTGTTTTTGGAAGACGAATTGAGTGCATTTTATTAGGAAGGAATATTTCTTCTTCTTTCTTAGCTAACGAACAGATTGGAATTTCAAGACCAAGTTCCATAAGAGCACTAATCGCAGAATGCAGCTGACCTGGACCCCCATCGATTACGATCAAATCTGGCATAGGTGAACCCTCTTTCTTTAGCCTGGAATATCTTCGAAGAACAGTTTCTTTCATAGATGAAAAATCATCTTGTCCGATGACAGTTTTGATTATGAACTTGCGATAACCAGATTTGTTTGGAGACCCATTTACGAATTGAACCATAGATGAGACAGTGTTTTCACCAAATAGGGTTGAAATATCAAAAGTTTCTATAGTTATTGGAGAATTTGGAAGAGAAAGTTGTTTTTGAAGTTCAATTACTGAATGATCGATAGTTAAGTGAGCAAGTGAATTAGAGGCCATTTTAACTAATTGATTTTTGTCCTTAGTTGGTGTAAAAAATACTTTTGAACCATAAAACTGATTTAATGATTCCATTTGATCTGGAGAAAGATTAGAATAGATCCGATCCGGAAGCGAGTCAGAATTTGGATAGTATTGAGTACAAAATAGAAGTTCTGGCTCTTCCTGGGCGTTTATTATTTCCGTATGTTTTTCAGTCTTGACAATAACCCCATTTCGAGTTTTGATTATTTGAATGTGTAATGAGTCGCCCAATGTTTCAAACCAGATAAAATCGTCATCGTTAGTCCTGATTTTCTCAACGTTCTGTCTCTCAAAGAATATGCTTAAAGACGAGATTTGATCGCGCAGTTGTACAGCAGCCTCAAAATCCTGCTTTTGACTTGCATCCTTCATCCTAAGAGTTAGAGATTCGATTATTTGCTTTGCAGCAGTTTTACCTGAAAGAACGCTACATAATGAATCGATATTTTTTTGATAATCCTCAGTAGATATTTTGTTTATACAAGGAGCATCGCAATTTCCCAAATGATACTGAAGGCATTCTTTTTTAGGTAGGGTCGTACAAATGCGAACCTTGAATAGCTTTCTTAGATACCTAGCCGAAATTGCCCTCTTGGAGCCATCGACAAAGGGGCCAAAAAATTTTGATGCCCTAACTCTGAATTTTCCTTTTGAATTTTTTCTCGCCACTAATAGACGAGGAAACTGTTCGTTGGTTATCGCTAGATATGAATAGTGCTTGGCGTCTTTAAGCACCATATTGTATTTAGGCTGGTTAGTTTTGATTAGATTCGATTCGAGAATAAGTGCTTCGTTTGCGTCTTTAGCAAGGATAAAATCAATAGAGGAGATATTTGAAACAAGCATTCTTGTTTTTGTTGAATTGTTGGAGCGAAAATACTGAGAAAGACGATCTTTTAGTGAAGTTGCTTTTCCGACATATATTACTGTGCCAGAAGAGTCTTTCATCAAGTAGACTCCTGGAAGAGCCGGATACTTTGAACGATCAAACTCCATTCTGATTTTCACCATTTTCCTGATAATAGGATTTATCAATCTCGATTACAAAACGAGAAGGAGATAGCTCGTTAAATTCATAAAAACGACCGCTTGAGCGAGGGTAAATAATAAATAATTTTGTTCTTGCTCTTGATGCAGCAACATAGAAAAGCCGGCGCTCTTCTTCTAAGTCAGTAGAGCGCTCAAGAGGAAGTAATCCATCAGCAGCCCCCATGATAAAGACAGTATCCCACTCTAAGCCCTTTGCCTGATGAATTGTTGAAAGTATTAGTTTAGTGTCTTTTTTCTCTTCTCGGCCAGTATCTAGATCAAGAGAAATTGAAGAGAGAAAATCGTCCACTGTTTCATACCTTGCTGCTGCTGAAATAAGCGCATCGATATCGCTAACTCGATCTTGATGATCTTCGAATGCTTCTTTCATATATTTGGAATAGAATGAATCGTAAAAAACGCTTAGCATAGATGCAGCATTTTGAGGAGTTTGACTAGTGAATAGCGAGGAGATTAAAGTAACAAGTGACGAATCCTTACAAAGCCGTGAAAACTCAGCAACGAGCGATTTTTGATCGGTGATTTTGGGAACAACTCTTTGAACTGATTTTTCTCCAATTCTTGGAAAGAGTGTGAACAACCTTAAGATAGAAGTAGAATCTTGAGGATTGTGAAATGCGCGAATCAGACTAACCATATCTTTTACATGTCGCTGCTCAAAGAATTTTATCCCGCCCCTTAATTCATACTGAATACTGTTTCGAGTCAATTCAAGCTCTAAATCAGATGCTAGATAAGCAGCACGGAAAAGTACTCCGATAGTTTTTCCATCAGCCAATTCTTGTTTAATTTTTTCTAGTAGAATTCTTGCTTCATCAACTCGATCATTAGCAGACATAAGAAATGGCAGAACGCCGTCATTTTCTGAAAGGGATGTCAATTGTTTATCTATCTTAACTCGGCTTTTTGCAATGCATTGGTTGATAAGCGAAACTATCTTTGAAGTGCTTCTATAATTTTTTACAAGAAACAGTGTTTTTGCATTGTATTTTTCCTTAAATTCTAAGATATTTTTTATCTCAGCTCCCCTAAATGAGTAAATACTTTGAGAGTCATCTCCAACGACCATCAAACCAGCCCCTTCAGCATGGAGAAGAGAGATTATCTCGGATTGAAGCTTATCAGTGTCTTGAAACTCATCTACTAAGATATGCTGAAAATGTTGTTGATAAAAATCTCGAATTTTTGGATTTTCTTTAAGTAAGCGATAGAGAAGCACTAGCAGATCGTCGAAATCAATGGAATTAGATGAGCGTTTTATTTTTGAATAACGATCTATAATTGAACGAATTTCATCAGCTTGAGAGCGTAGTGGAAAGAAATCAGGCTCACTAAATAGATCCTCAATTGGAACCATTTTCAAGCGTGAAAGTGAAATTAGATGCTTGATTGAATTTAGTACCCCTTTCTTAACTTGATCATGCTCTGAAACAACTACTGATTTAAGCAGTGAAAGTGAATCCTGCTCATCAAGAATAGTGAAATTTCTTTTCAGACCGACAATATCGTAATGTCTTCTTAGAAGAGTGTTTGCAAAGCTGTGAAAAGTACTTGCAGTTATTGCGCCAGATTTTTCACCCACAAGCTTGTGTATTCGATTTTTCATTTCTTTAGCAGCTTTATTGGTAAATGTTAGAAGCAAAATGGATGAGGGATTTGAGCCAGTCTCAAGTAAACGTGCAACTCGATATACCAATGTTCGCGTTTTACCTGAACCTGGACCTGCAACTACAAGACAGCAACCAGAGCCATTTAGAACAATATCTAGCTGCTCTGAATTGAGCTGATTTTGGTAGTCTATTGGAGAGAGATGAGTCATTTTGAATTACCTAGAACAGTATTCAGATAATAAGCAGTATAAGTTTTTGTCTTTGCAACATCCTCTGGCGTTCCTTCTGCGACAATTTGTCCACCAGCAGAACCGCCATCAGGACCTAGATCAATAACCCAATCTGAAGATTTTATAACATCTAAATTGTGCTCGATAACAATGACACTGTTACCCTTATCGACAAGCCGCTGAAGAACAAGCAGTAGTTTATTGACATCCTCAAAGTGCAAACCAGTTGTTGGTTCATCTAA
>CAZZKB010000104.1:0-3765 GCA_964654575.1 Microcaldota archaeon
TATCTATTCCCATTTTCGTGTAGTATTGCCATCCTCGTACTAGATAATATGCAAATATCTGGATTGGCACTATTTTCTGTTCTACTAATTGTGCAGCAGTCATTTGAGATTTTTTGCCACCAATTTCCATTATCATCGTTTCCTTTGCAATTTTTTCAAAGCCCTCAATCGTGTCTACTGTTGGATCAAAGAAATACTCCAATTCCATCTGGCTAAATTCCCTCATCCTAACAAGACCTTTTCGTGGAGAAATTTCATTTCTAAAACTTCGCCCAACTTGCCCTGCTGCTAGTGGCAATTTTGTTCCGTGGTTCCTAAACAATCTTAAAAATGACGTAAATGTTCCCTGCGCTGTTTCTGGTCGCGAGTAGGCTGGATTTTGCTCTCCTCCGATTCCAGTTTTGAACATCAAATTGAACATGAAAGCTTTTCCTAATTCGCCCTTACAATTTTGGCATTTTATTCCATTTCCACTGATTACTTGATCAAGAGTTTCGAGTTTTCCATCCCACTTAATGTTGTGTAGATTGAAATGTTTCTCCTCTGCTAAATGGTCTGCTCTGAATCGGGTTTTGCACTTTGGGTTTTGACATTCAACTACCGGATCAGCAAAAGTGCCGACGTGACCTGAAGCGATCAGCACTGGTTCTGGAGTAATCAAAGAAGACTCTATTTCTAGGTTACCTTCATTTTTTATGAACATATTACGCCATGAATTCTGGATTTTTTGTTTTAATAGCACGCCAACTGGTCCATAATCATAGAACCCAGCAGTTTGGCCATATGGTTCGTTAGATGGAAAGAAAAACGACCTTTGTAATGCTAATTCAAATATCCTCTCGTGAAGTTGCATAAAAAAAGTTAGGTAAGGTTGGGTTTTAATTTCAATGTGTCTAGACCAATTCACACTAACTTAACTCAAGAAATATCTGGCCATCATTATCACATGTGCATTTATATTGTGTTAATTTAAATATTATTCTGTACAGTATCTATTTATGCAAAACCCAAAAGCTTCATTTTATATTCGCAGCTTAAGTGATCGTGCTAGAACTCATGTTGTTCCGGCAGTTGATGGACTAAGAATCGCAATTGGTACACTCAATCCATTACTATCATTTCATCATGAAAGTGAATTACCTAATAATCACGTTCCAATTCGCTTTGAAATTACTCTTCTTGACGGAAGAAATCTCGGTGGCGGTGATTTTGACTTTAATAGGCATGCTAATTCTGGAAATCTCTACTTAGGATCTGTTTTCGATTCTGGCGTGGTGAACACTAGCGAATTACTTCGTGTTGCCTTGTTTAGAATGGTTGGCGGGTTGTTAGAAGTAGTTGCTGCTGGCGATGAGCATGTTATTCCTTTTTGCTTAATGCAACCTGCTCATCATATCTCGGATTTGAAGTTTTTAGCTGGTGTTACTGTTCCATTATGCACGCACTGTCAGGATGGTATTTCGAAATTTGGCACGGATCAGTCTGTCTGAACCTATTGAACTCCCTCTCTAATCGATCTTAATTGTGCTTCTCTCATTTTATCTAAATCTTTCTGACTTAGAAGTATCTCTAGTTTTCCATCTGCTGCTTTCATTGGCAATACGAATGCATCAGTTCCGGCTGCAAATTCTCTTGCTGCTGCTGATGCAACATTTGCCTGCTCATCCATAACGACAATTATTTTTCCCTTATTCACACTTCCAACATTGGTAAGTGCAAATGTGATCGAATCAATTGCCGATCTAGATACGTCAACATTATCACCATTTACAGAATAACTGACTGCAAAACCTTGATTTGGACTTAAACCTAACGTATGCTTTCCCGATGCTCTGTCATTTCTTGTAGCTATGACAAACCCTGCTGTTTGCTTGGACATATCTCCAGTTCCAACTAGGTTTTCAGTAATCGAATCGATAATTCTTTTTGTCAATTCTTGACTTTTTCCACTTACTAGAACTGCTTTTTTGTTTTCAACATCTGTGCATATTCCTATGACTTCTTTATCTGGATTCGATTTTCTAAATTGATCTACTTGATATCGAACGTTTTCATACGCTGCTTCATTTGGGCTTGAAAACCTTGCAATCTCCTCTGGTATTACATCTGTAGTTATTGATGCGAGTGGACCATTTTTTTGCTTGTGATTGTGAGCACTACAAGCTCCATTTACTGCTCCACATCCCTTGTATCCTCGATGACCAACAACAACTATTATTTCTTCTTCAATTTTCTTTCCTTCATCAGCATTTCCGGCTCTTGAATCGACCTTTATATTTCCATCAAATTCGATTTCACCAAGCGTGTTTCTTGCATCTGAACACATAATTACTCTAACGCTTTTTGATCCTTTTTTGGCTTCTTTTGCAAATCTTGCTTTTTTCTCAAGCTGCTCTTCGTATTTAGCAGTTACAAAATCAATTGCTTCATCGATCGTTAGTGCCTTTGCCTCTTTTATCTTCCGCTCTATCTGCTCAATCACTTGCGCTCCTATTATTCTTCTAGCAAGATTTTCATCAAGGGCTACGTTTGGTCTTACTACTATTCTCTCAGAACCTACTGTCTGTCGCTGCACGTGTGTTGCCGCACTTTCTCCAATGTGCAATCTACTAATACTTAGTATCATATTCTGAGCTTTTTTGAGTCTCTTCTGAGATTTTTTGTCTTTTTTGTGCTGCAATAATTTCTCATAAATCGTAAACAAGCCTTCTATTGTTCTACTTTTCCCGCTACTAATAAGTACAGCTTCTGGAAATTCTTTTTGCTCAAGCTCTGAGCAGAATTCGAGTATCTCTCTCTTTATTTTCGGATCAATGTTTGCAATTCCTAATCGGGAGAGGCTGAGCATATAACTAACTAGAAAAAGAGAGTTTAAAAAAAGAATTTATCGCACAAAGAAAAATAGCGCTGCAATTATCAAGTACATTATCATGAGCTGTGCTCCTTCAAACCAGTTGCATCTACCGTCGCTAGATATTTCATTTACTATCAAGACGCTTGCAAAAACTGCTATCACTTCAAAGGGTGTAAACACAAGATCCATTGGTTTTTTCATAATCTCTGCAGCTAGGACACAGAGCGGAGCTACAAACATTGCTATTTGCAAGCTTGAGCCAGCAGTAATGTTTATGCTCAATTCGATGTCGTTTTTTAATGCAAACATGATCGAACCGATGTGCTCAGCAGCATTTCCGGCAACTGCGACTACTATTGCACCTATAAACAATTCAGTTAATCCAAATTGGTGTGCAACCGTTTCGATCTGCCCAACAAAAACTTCGCTAACTAATGCTAATGCTATTGTAGATACTGCGAGTACTGCTATCGAAAAATTTCGACTCCACTCTGCTTTTTCGGGTTTTTCTTCTACTCCTTCTCTAAATAGGTAATTGTGCGTCTTTAGAGAAAAAACCATGCTCAAAACATATGCTCCAATAAGTAATACCGAGACGATCATACTAAGGGTACTTTCATCATTTCCGCGGTGCTCTAGCGGGACAAAATGGAACATACTTGGTATCATTATACTCATAAAAGCGATTAGAAGCATTGTCGAATTGAGACCGGCAAGGTTAGTTGAGAATTTCTGCTCTTTATGCTTTAGTCCTCCGGCAAACATACTTATTCCAAGTACAAAAAGAAGATTGCCTATAATACTTCCAGTCAAAGATGCTTTGACTAGTTCTTCAAGTCCTCGGCTTATTGCGATTAGTGCAATTATCAGTTCTGCAGCATTTCCAAAAGTTGCATTAAGAAGACCACCGA
>CAZZKB010000105.1:0-3690 GCA_964654575.1 Microcaldota archaeon
TTTCTCCGGTTTGGAGCAGAAGCTGCAAGTGCATAGCCAGTAATCATGACCGCTGCGATTGCGAGATTTGGGTCATCGAGGTGTTCAAGAAGCACTGGCCAAGGAGCTTGATCATCATTTGACTTGGCAAAAATATCTCCCCCAGCATTGAGAAAATAATGATCGCAACCTGCTTTTTCGATTAAATTTGAAAGCTGATCAAGTGCAAACCCCTTTCCAAAGCCGCCAAACTCGATTTCACATAAGAGTTGCACGACATTTGTTGATTTGTCGATTTTGATCGCTTGATCAAGTAGAATATTTGGAATTTCTGATTGCTTTTCTTTAAAGGAATAATTTTTGTCATAACCGATACGGTCAAGTGCACTCTTTAGACTAATGTCAAAATTGCCTTCAGTTTTTTTCCAGAATTCTAAGGACTTTTCAAGAAGGTATATGAATTCTGAATCAACTTTATGTGGCTTATTAAGAGAATTGTTTATCGAACTAAGCAATGATGAATCATTAAATCGAGAGTACTTTCGCTCGATTCTTGCAAGTTCATCAAAACAAGAATCAAAAAGAAAAGAAAAATTTTCTGGGAGTTTGACTTCGATTTTACTGCCAAGAATTTCCCAAGACTTCGAGCAGATTTCCATGAAAAAATCAGCTAGATTCTAACTGCGACAAGTACTGTTTGAATGCAGCGTTTGTAAGTGAGCTTCCAGCAACGTTGTGTGGCAAGTTAATCTGGTCGATCTTCTTTCCTACAACCAAATCCGGAAGCGCAGAATTGTAACTGTTGATAATTCTTGCAGACATAGGATTTGGATTTATACCAGTGACCGAGACAGATGTGATAGTGTTGTTTTGCACACTTAATTTGATATCTACAGTTTCGTGACCGCTGTGATATGCATAAGTGACGTTTTGCTCATAGTTTCCATCAGCAATTGCCATCTTAATTGCCTGCTGTGTTTGATCAAAACCAGTTCGATTTTCAGTTACCATTGTCTGATTCGACTTGTTAACTGTTGTTTGACCATTTGAACTTGGAGCGTTTGGCTGAGAATTAACGCAACCAAAAAGCAATAAACTTACCAATAATACTACAACTACATATTTCAACATGATTTTTACCTCGTTTTGTCTTTAATATTTCATTTTTATTAAATTGAAACTTCATAAGATTGATATTCATCATTTATAATTTTTCCTAACCCTTTGGAAAGGCAGTTACTCATAGCGCAATGCCTCCACAGGCGGAACTTTGGCTGCTGACCTAGCTGGCCAAACACCTGCAATAATTCCGATTAGTATGGAAAACACAAGACCGCCAGCAATCAATTCTGGAGAAAGAACAGTCGGAAGACCTGCAAGCCCGATAGCATAGGATGAAATGAAACTAAGTAAAATTCCAAAAATACCACCAATAAAACCAATGATAGCTGCTTCGGCAACGAAAATCAATATAATATCTCGATTCTTTGCGCCAATCGACTTTAGAACACCGATTTGCTTCGTCTGCTCAAGCACACTCATGAACATAGTGTTTGCGACCCCAATTCCGCCAACGATCAATGAGATGGATGCGATACCTCCAAGAAAAATGCTGAGCATGTCGCTTATTCCAGAAACAGTTGATTGAATTGAAGAGGCAGTAATAACCTGAAAATCTTCAGTGTCTTTAGTTACCTTATGAAGATCTAGTAACATAGATTCTACCGAAGATGCTACATCATCAGTCTGATGATCTGGAGAGACAACAATAATAATTTGACTTACATCTTCTGTTTGATTAAACATATTTTTCGCAACTTTTTGAGGTATGAAAATCGATCCGTCTGCTGAACCACCAGTCTGATTTAGTATACCAACAACCCTAAATGCAAGACCATTGATCGTAATCTGACGATTTATTATATTTAGATCATTAAATGTCGAATTGGCAACTCTAAAGCCAACAACTGCCGAATATTGATCATTAACAGAAAGGTATCGACCATTGTATAGAGAGGTGCCAACTGAGTCTTTGAAGGCTTCGGGTTCAGTTCCGACAATGTTTGAAGAGGCATTCTTATCCTTGTATGAGACAGTTGAACGACTACTTGTTCGAGCATCAAGGCGAAGCACCCCGGGAAGATGCCTTAATTCATCGGCTTCTCGAAATGTTATCTGAGCAGATTCTCGATTACCAAAATTTGCTCGTACATCAGTTGATGGTGGACGCAGCGCCCCAAAACCAACTCTTTGAGCAGCAGCTCCGCCAGGACTTACGGTTATGATATTACTTCCCAGAGTATTAATACGAGAATTGATCTGTGAGCTAATCCCGATACTGATGCTAATTAAACTTACTATCGAAGCCACCCCAATAACGATGCCTAAAATAGTAAGATAACTGCGCAAGTTTCGATGCCGGATGTTTCCAAGCGCAATATCAAACACATCAGTAAGTTTCATCAGATCGACCCTTCGTATAGGTAATTACTTCTCAACCTTTTCAACAGGTTTTTTCTTTGGACCAAATTTTTTGTATCCAAAATATAGAGCGATCAAAACGATTATTGCAATTGCGATGGTTGGTATTAGACCAAGACCAAACAATCCACCAGCATTGCTGTTAGTGTTTCTTCTTGAACCAAAGCCACTAGCACCTTGAGATGGACTTTGACCTGAATTGAGCCTTGAGAAATCACTATTTGAATAGACCATAATGTCGACGTTCTTAGTCAATGAGTGATCCTGATTCTTGCCGTCCTTAAAGGAGATCGTAACCGGGATGGAATATCTTCCTGGTGCAAGATTAGGTGATAAATCCAAAGTTACTGAATAAGTTGCAAAATCATCGATATTAAGAGTACCAATGAATTTGTCGCTTGGCCCTACTACTGACATGTTCGAGCCTCGCGAAAGCAGGACACCTGAATAAAGACTTCGAATTGGAGAATTACCAACATTGGATAATTGAATTGTCGCAGATACGCTGCTTCCGGCAGTTGGTGTTTGTGGATTCATATCTATTGAAACGCGGACATCTGGAGTTGCACTAACATCAACACCTATATTTTGAGCAGATTGTCTTCCGTTTGTCGTTATACTAAAAGGAATAGAGTAATACCCGCTAGAAACACTAGGACTAATACCAATTTGAACAATCTGCGAACTTGAACTGTGTGCATCTATCGAATCGAATACGATATGGCTCGTTCCAAGAGGAGTGAATATAGAGGTTTGATTAATGTCTAATGTTGCCGAAGATGCGCTGCCACCATTGTTTGAAATTGTGATGTTGAATCGAACGTTAGAACCAACTTCAGTTGGGTCAAGTGCAACTGCAGAAACCATAATACCCGAACTGTCAGAAACACTGATTGAACTTACATAGGCAGTTTGATTTATCGAATTTTGCAAATTGTCTTGATACGAGATATCTAAAGGAATGCTATATTTTCCACTTGATGTAGATGAAGAAGAACTTATCGGAACATCGACTTGTTTACTAGAGCCAGCACTTATTTCACCTACTGAAATAGTACTTGTCCCATCAAGAGAAAAACCATTTGAATTTGAAAGTGTTATTGCAACATTGTGCATAGAGCCGCCAGTATTTGATATGTTTAGAGTAGCAGTCAAGTGATCTCCAGGATTGATAACTGATGGAGAGACGGAAACAGTTTTTACTTCTAAAACCTGGTGCTGTGAAACTTG
>CAZZKB010000106.1:0-3666 GCA_964654575.1 Microcaldota archaeon
ATGCAGGAGGAAGGATTTGAACCTTCGAAGGCGCTGAGCCAACAGATCTCTCAATTTGCAATTAAATTAAGAGCATAACGCAACTATGTTTGGCAGTTTGATCTTAGGGCTTTTTCCAGGGTTTTTGCCCTTAGAAAAATATAAGTCAAAAAGCCTCTTGAGTCTGTCACGTTTGACCGCTTCGCTACTCCTGCCTAGACAAACACACAAAAGTGCGCTTGACGATAAACTTTTAGGAAAAGTTTAATCAAAACTTGCAATAAGTTTATTTATTCAAAACTTTTGCAGAAACTAATACTCTAAAAAGTTATTTTAAACCTGCCCTAATTGTTCTCTTTTAGCTTCTGCTAACATAATTCCAAGAGTTTTTTCTATTTCTCGGTCTAATGCAGTAGAAACTTGATCTAGTTTCTTTGCCCCTTCAATGAGCTTTGCTTCTCCCTCGTCCCCCAAAGGAATCGTGTATGCAAGAATTCTACTCCCTGGGGAAATATCAAAACTTAGTTTTATTTCTGCTCCAGCATCTTTTCCAAGTGCTCTTTTGGCAACTATTGTTTCTAATGGCTCACCATCGATTTCAAAACCAAGAACTCCTATTGCAAGCGGATGTTTTGGATCAACCAATATCGAGCCTCGTCGTCCTTCTATCTGTAATTCGTATGCTCCAAATTGAGTTACTCTAACTCCTTCTGGCGGATTTAATGGTCTTTTTTTGTTGGGCTCAGCTGGTGCATTCATAACATTACATTATGAACAATTCACTTTTTAATACTAATTAACACTAAAAAATTAGGATTTTGGCTTCCAGTTCATCTCGCAAAACTCGCCAGTTTGGAATGCACAAAGAAGTCTATATGCTTCTTCTGTACTTCTGCCTACTTGGAAGAAATTTACGCTTTCATGAACGACTATTCCTTCTGGATTTATTATGAAAGTTGCTCGAAGTGCTGCTCCATTATCTGCTAAGACGCCATACGTCGAAGATACTTGGTGTGTAACATCAGCCAAAATCGGAAACTTCATGTTTGGTATATCTTTAGCAATCCAGGCTTTGTGAACAAATGGAGAATCTGTTGAAATTGCAATTATGTGCGCACCCTTCTTTTTGAATTTTTCGAACTCTTGTGCAAATCCTTTGATTTCGCTTTCACAAACTCCAGTGAAACTTCGAGGATAAAACAGTACGACTGTCCATCCACCATTAAATTCACTTAATTTAAAGTTTCTAACTTCGTTGTTAAGAACTCCTTCAAGTTCAAATTCCGGTGCTTTTTTGCCTACGATCGTCATCAGTATTCTACCTTTATTTTGCCCTTCTTTATCTTGCAGACACACATCAATCTCTCGCTTGGATCAGTTGCAAATGTTGCCAAGCCAGCCTGCTCTAAATCATTTGGTGCCTCTAAGTTGTCCATGCCTTCGATTACCTTAACTTTGCATGAAGCACAGCTTCCGGTTTTACAGGCAAAGAGTATTGAGCATTTGCCATCTAACTCAGCTAATAGCGATCCATCAGGAATATCAACAACTGCACCATCGTTTTTTACTTCTACTTTTGCCATATAAATCAACTCATTATCTCTGCCAATAAATAAAAATCTCTCACTTACGTCCAAATACCATTATTGCAGTATACGTAATCCCAAAATGTTTTGGTCTAAACCCAAATTCTCGAGCCTCATGTTCTCGAATAATAGCTTCAATAGAGAAAACTTCGCTAAAGCATTTCTGCATCTCTAATTGCAATAGTTTTGCTTGCTCTATCTGTAAGCAATGTCCGACCATGTACCCATCTTTTTTCAATATTTGGTATACTTCTTCGACGACTTTTTCAGCATCCGCAATGTCAATAAATGCCAGATCAAATGTTTCAGGATCTTCCTCTAAAATCTGATGAATATCTCCATGTTTAAAAGTAACATTATCAAGTCCATTTCTTTTGACATTATCTTCTGCCAATTTAAGAAATTCCTCTCGCTTTTCATAACTGACGACTTCCTTTGCAATCCTGCCAAAAAAAGTGCTCATATACCCAGAACCACAACCTAACTCAAGCACTCTTGATTCTTTTCCAATACCACAGTAGCCTATAACAAGTCCAGCATCTTTAGGGTGCGTTGTTGCTGGGCCTCCTCTCTTAAGTTTTCGTGCAAATGGCGGAAGGTGAAATTCGTCTTTTTTTATCATAATTTAATCTTGCCTTTCTATATTAAAAACCCTTGATTTACTCATTTAATATATGGTAGCGGCAGGGGCAATGAAAAAGCGATATATTCTCTTTCGCCTAAATGGACAAAATATCGATCAGTCAAAACTAAAGAACGCCATTACTAAAGAGGCACTTAGGTTCTTTGGTGAGTTTGGCTGCTCAGAAGCAGCAATAAAGCTCTTAGCATTTGATATCAAATCTTCCTGCGGTGTGCTTCGATGCCGACGCGATTATATGGATAAAGTCTTGGGCTTTTTGGCATTAGTTAATTCCTTAGATGGCTCATCTGCTCGCTTAGTATCTCTCCAATGTAGCGGTACGCTCAAAAGCCTTGAAATTCCATTCGAGTTACCATCGACCCAATCTAAGTAATTCTTTTCTCCACCCTTTACTTCTAGATAGACAATTTCAGGCACTTTGTAAGGATGCGTTTCTTTTATCATTGCTTCAAGTTTAGGATATGCCTTAGTAGAAGTTTTGATCAGTAATATAAATTCAGCATTGCTCTCAATTTGGCCTTTCCAACGGTAGACGGATTTTTCGCTTCGTATAATATTGACGCACGCTGCAAGGCCGCTAGCTACGATTCTTTTTGCAATTTCCTCAGCATTCTGATCTGTCGGATATGTTGTAAGAACGATTATCATAAACTAATCTATACCCTAAGAAAGTTTAAACTTCAACCCTTTTCGCACACAAGAGCCTCAAGTGTTCGATACTCTTCGCTATCTTTGATTTTTCTAATTATGTCAGTAATCGCTAATAATATTTCAGAAGGATTTCTTCCAGCTGGTGCATCATCTCTATTTGACGGAATTGTTCCACTCGCATCAAGGTCTCCATTTCTGTAAATCGCCAAATTAAGAGAAGCATAAAGAAGTCGTAGTTTGTTATCAACTTCATCAGTTTGAAGAAGCTTTCTTACATTTGCCACTACCCCACCTGCGATTCTAAGTAATGCTTCTAAGTCTGAACTTGGGCAAATGCTAATCCCCAGAACAACTGCATTTTCAAAATCCCTCTCTTGAAATATCGATTTAAGAAGTGCTAGATTTCCGGTATTTCTATCTTCGATTTCTGGAATGTGTAAGCTTACACTCGTTTTGCCAAATGGTTCATCCATTGCAACTACACTTGCCAATCTTGCTTCTATCGGCACTTCTGACGGTCTATAGTAAATGCCACTTAATCCATTTCTGAAACTATTAGTCATCGCAGTATCAAGTGCAGATCCTCTTACTACTAGCTTGGCTCCATCTACGCTTTGATTAAATCCAAAAGAAGGAAACGCTTTGATATTAGCTACTGCTCCCTCTGGGTCTATTTGATCAAGCTGTCCTCGTAATCTGAAAAACTCTCTTCCAGTGAGTATTATTTCAGATTTACGTTGTGGAGCTAAAACTCTGCTCATTCATTTCACTTCCCAGCTAAGGTAATTCGACTTTTTACTACTTGCC
>CAZZKB010000107.1:0-3641 GCA_964654575.1 Microcaldota archaeon
CAGATCGAGATTGTTTTAAGAAAAGAAATCTCTTACTAAGAAAAGAATAATCAATAAAAAAAATTAATTTTTTAAGAAAGCCACTGCTTTTTCTTTATCTTTTGATTAATATATTCTCCAACGAAAGTAAGTCTTTCGCCTTGAAGTGCATCTTGTTCTATCTTTTTCTTATGCTTTAGGACTTCCTTCAATTCCTTTACCCAGTCAGCATGGCGATTAATCCATGGGTAACCAAGCATTTCCTCAGCACGTTTAACGTCTACATCCTTTGCCTTTATTGTCAATTTATCAAGGAATTTGAATTCCTGTATATCACTCATAGTCACTCCAAGAAACCTTGCTTCAGGAACTGCAAAATCATGACCTAGATAAGCAAGGTTCATACTTCCAGTCTTGATTGTCCAGTAAATATACCATCCCCAAGCATCACAGTCCATTAAGCAATAAATTGGCAAACCTTTATCCGCAAGCTTTCGCAAAAGCCTTCTTGTACCACGAGTCGATTGTCCCTTTGGCGTTATTAATAAGCAGTTTTCTTTTTTCCAGAATTTATCTTCATTTAATCTCTGCCAAAGAGCATCCTTTTCAACTACTAGCACGTATTTGGCATTGACAGTTTTGATTTCCATTCCATTATCCACATCGCTTGGAATTGCCCAACCACTTCGACCTTGCTTTGCCAAATCAATCGTTGTTTCTTCGCCACCGAATTTATCTACTATTGTCATTTCTCCGGCTACGAATCCTTTTCTATCAGTTGTCAAGTTCAAGTCTTCTCGTTTTATTCTTAGTGCGACTTCCAAATCTTCGATCAGGGCATTTGATTCGCTCTGCTCGGTAAATAAATCTTCATCAATGTCTTCACCAAGTGTGAATTTTAGCTGATAGAACAAACCTCTGATTGAGGTATGCAAATTTTCTCTTAAAAATTGCTTTGTCTTACCTGCGATTGCTACTGTCTGCATGAACGTTCTGGCTTGGGCAACGCTAAGGAATTTTCTAGTTTCTTTCTTATCTCCTGTCGTAAGGCAGCCCACTGATTCATCATAAATCGTATTACTCTTGGTTCTAAGTGTTGTTTCAAATGTTGGTCCTTCTCCTTGTTTTATTTCACCAACCATTCGTTTTCCAAGGTTTTCAAGTTTGGCAATTGTGCCACTTCCAATAGGGGCACTAGTTTTTGATGCTGTTTCTTTTGCTGCCATTTATTCATCACCCTCGTTTTCTGTTTCTTTTTCATTTGCCTCTAGCGGTGCTTTTTCTTCAGATTCATCGGATCCAAATGCGTATTTTTCCTCGATTATCTTACTTAGCATTTTTTCCAACTCTGCACGTTTTTCTCCACTTAGTCCTGACAAGTCAGATGAGAGCTGCTGAATGTATCTGCTAACAACTTTCTTCTTGTTAGCAATTTCACTCGCCTTTCTCTTTCCAGAAAGGTATTTCTGCACGCTTCGTGATGCTTCCATCACAGCATTTTTTATCTCGATCATTACGTCTTCTTCTTGTGAAACTGCTTGTTTGCCCGCACTTGTATATGGAACATGGACGCTGATCAAATTAACTAAAATTGCTATTGGCTCTTCATCAAACGTTTTTATATCGTATCTCTTCCAATCTATACTCTTAATTGTCTCTGAAATTGCACATCCGCTGGAGTCGAAAAGAAGCGGAACTCGATTTGAGAACCTCATCACTTCTCCTTTCTTTTCTGCTGATACTAATCCGCCGCCATAGGCAACTGCAGCTTCAACCATGAATGGAATTCCACCACGATATACTTTAGGGCTTCTTTCAGTTACTACCAAGACTTCTGGGCTGAAAATATTAGTAAATGATTTTTCAATCTGCTCTTTTCCTATCGGAACGAGCGTGTCAGTTGCCGGAGCAATCCATTTGACATTTGCAAAAGATTTTACTATTTTTTCTGCCTCATCCCAGCTTAAGTCAGATGGCTTTTTATTAAAATCAACGTCTGGAACTAGTGTTGAGAGCTCCATAACTTTGGCCGAACTAACTCTCGAAAAAGACGTTTGTAAGAACAACGACACCTTCTTTTCAGTACTATTCCTTGCAAATTCGAGTATATCATGAGTCGTAATTCCAAGTGGGTGCGGCTTAATCTCAATGGGTCTAGGTGGATTAACTTCGACTGCTCTTGGGAAAAGTGCTCTCTCTTTATTTGGCTCTATTAAAGTTATTGTACAATGTGGGTTTGCAAGTGCAGTTCTTCTTAAGTATTCATAAACTCCATAGTTGCTTCTTTCATATTTGACATCTTTGTATTCAGCAATTACGCTTAATCCTGTCTCAGTAGTATCTTCTTCAGATATTTCCTCAACTACTGGTTTGTTAGTTTTAAAGTCTAATGAAATGTCTGCAGTTAATTTCTTTCCTCGATAGCAAGAAATCGCCTTTGTTTTCTGACCGGTTGTCAAATAAGAAAACATTGTACATGCTGCGGCTCCAATACCCTGCTGACCTCTCTGCTGAACGTATCTGTGAAATTTGGTTCCAGCAAGCATTTGACCCAAAGCTTTTCCTAAGTGCGTTTTTGGAATACCAGGTCCGTTATCTCTTATTGTCAATCGGTAGTGATCAAGATCCTTGTTTATTTCCTCTACCTGTACAAAGATCTCTGGCAAAATGCCTGCTTCTTCACAAGCATCAAGACTGTTTGTCACTAGTTCGTGAACTATTATTGTAAGTGACCTAACTTTACCTGAAAAACCAAGCATTTGCCTGTTCTTCTTGAAAAATTCTGCCACTGAGTGCTCCTTAAATTGTTCGAAAATCCGATCTTCAGCCATCAAAAAACCTCGTAAAAAGTTAAAATCGAGTTATATTTACAAAAAGAGTATTAATAGGTTTGCCCTCTGCTAATAAAAACAAAAATTAAATTTTTTACTTCATTTTAAGTGCACTATCAAGTATTTCTCGTCTTGCTTTTGCCAAGTAATTGGTTACTGTAGCGTGCGGTGCCCCATCAAGAAGCATGGAAACCGCTTCCTTTGCATATTCAAGTGTGTCTAATTTGGATATTATTCCAATTGTGCTTCCATATATCGACAAATATGAGTCAGTAGCTACTTCAATCTCGGTTTTCATTTTTCCGCCTTCACCAATAACTCTTCCCTTAAGTCTAGTTATGGCTTTGTCGGAATTTACGACGTCTTTTAGTGAAATTATGTACAAATTGTAGTCTTGCTCTATTAGCATCAGTGCTTCTCGCATTCCAAATCCTCTGCCAACTGCCTTTACAACATCTTTGGCAAAAAATTCCTCGGTCGTATCGCCTTCTATTTCGACGTCTCCTTCGCTATCTATATCTAACTTTACTTTACATTTCGTTTCTATAAGTTTTTTGTTATTGCCGTTTTCCCCTACAAGAACCTTGATTCTTTCTTGTGGTATCTTAACCATCTCTGTCATTTTGACAACCTCGTAAGTAGTTTCTTTATTTCTTCATCCGTTTCAACTGCTAGTCTACTTTTTGCAGTCTTTTTAACTTCCTCATCTTTACTGTATGACTTTAGGTATTCTGCAGCAAGCTTTCTTGCGCCATTATCCCAATGTGAAAGTAATATTATCAAAGTTCTCTTGACTTCTTCATCGTCTTTTAGAATCGATATTGCGTCTAT
>CAZZKB010000108.1:0-3492 GCA_964654575.1 Microcaldota archaeon
GTTCGGGATGGGATCAGGTGTTTCCCCTTTCCTACGACCGCTGACAAAGAATATATATTATAAGATGTCTTTTTAAAGGCTCGTCTAACTACCTCGAAAAAAAAGGGAAAGCAACATAAAAACATCGCACTATATAGAAATCATGGAAAAAACAGATTCAGTCGATAGTAGGCATTGGTCAGAGCAGTTAGCTGACAAAGTGATTGCAGAGAAAAAAGAACCATACGTAATTAGTGGAGGAATGACCACTTCTGGTCCGTCACACTTAGGAACTTTATGCGAATTCTTCTTCCCATCTATAATAAATAAGGCATTAATTGCAAAGGGAAAACAGACTAAATTCTACTTTGTTGCAGATATACTAGACGCATTTGATTCGGTTCCATTAGCTATGGAGCAGTACAAAACACAGCTTGAGCCACACTTAGGAAAGCCATTATGCGATGTTCCTGATCCAACCGGAGTGAGCAAAAGCTTTGGAGATCATTACTTAGATGAAGCAAGAGAATTGATGAAAAAGTTTGGCGTCAATTGTCAAGTACTACGAATTAACGAATACTATAAAGAAGGAAAATTTGATGAATGGGCAACGTTCTATTTGAAAAATGAGGCAGAGACTAAAAGAATAGTTGAGGAGACAAGCGGCAAACAGGAAAAGAAAGACTGGTCACCGATTCAGCCGATTTGTTCATCGTGCGGAAAAATTGCAACAACCAGAGTAATTTCACATATGATCGATTCTTATGAATACATCTGTGACAAAGATGTCAAATATACAAAGGGCTGCGGCAACCGCGGAAGTAACAAAATATCAGACCACCAATACAAGTTAGTCTGGAGATTACACTGGCCAAGCTGGAAGCAGATTTTTGGCACATCGATTGAAGGAGCCGGTATTGATCACCACACCAAAGGTGGATCGGAAGATACTTGTTGCCACATCACAAAAGACTTAATGAAGAGAGAATATCACATTCCTTATAGATATGGATTCATCCTCTTCCAAGGCAAGAAATACTCCAAATCAAAAGGAATAGGAATGGGAGTAGCTGACATGGTAAAACTCCTGCCAGTCGAAGTGATAAAGTACATGCTAATTCGGCCAGATTTGGAGGAAAATATAGATATCGATCCAACAAGCGAGAATTTACTTAAAACAATTGAAGACTTCGAATCATCATCAAGATTAGATCAAAGTAAAATCGATTCGATGAATAGGTCAGATCAGAAAAAATCAGTTGCTTTTAGGATTAGTACAGATAATCAAGTGAAATGGAAGGTTGGATTCTTAGATACGCTACTTTACTACCAACTTTACCGAAATTGGGCAGATGTTGCAAAGCACACGGGTGATCAGGCAGGTGTGATGTATCTTAAGCCATATATAGAAGAATGGATTGCTCGAGACTTCCAGCCAGAAGACTATAAATTCAAATATAATCCAACGCCAACTGAAATTGTCAAAAAGTTTGTTGCTTCCCTTAATCCAAGCATGGATGCACTTGCAATACACAATTCGGTTTATGAATTTGCAAAGGCTAATGGCATTGAAGGGAAAGCGATGTTTGGCGAGATTTATCGCTCATTAATTGGAAAAGAAAAAGGGCCAAGGGCTGGAAAATTAATTGCAGCACTTGGGGTCGAGCGATTAAAGAAGGATTTGGGAGTTTAAATCCAATCCCAAAAACCATGAATCGGACGTGGACTGTCATCATCAAAAAGATTTAAAGGTTCGCGTCTTTCTGGATCTCGATAAACGAGAGGCTGAGCTTTTTGAAGCTCGTATGGAAGACCCCTGCTAGTTAGGATTTCTTTTGCTCGCTCACTTGCAGCACCTAGTTTAGTATCTCTAGCAATGATACCAAGGAATTTACGTTCTTCTTCATCAACATTTAGATGCGGGAGAGTTTCATCGATTGAATTAAGTTTTGTCACAATGCCAGTAATTATTGCTGGAGTAATTGGTTGTCTTAAATCTGCCCGAATTTCTCGAATTAATTGAGCCCGCTCTTGTAAACTTCTATCGACACCCCGAGTTTGAGACCTAGGAGTGCTTTCTCTACAAGGAGATGTAGCTCCTTTTGAACCTTCGATAGACCTTTGCTTTACTAGAGCAATTGCCCACCTTTTCTCGTCATTAGTTCCAGCCTGCTGAATGTCGATAAGTGCATTCCTTGCAGATACATGCAGAATAGAGTTAGCAGGAGTTGCACCCATAATCGAATCAATTGTAATAAGATCAGCCTCGACCAAGAATCCGCGACCTCCAATACGACCACATAGTCGAACTAGACCAGTTAGTTCTTTGCCAAGAGGCAACGTAAATGAACCGCCTACACCAGAAGAGACTAAACGATCTGGCTCCATTTTTGAGAGCACAGACATTCGAGCCCTAACTTGAGTTAAGGTGTCGGCCCTTGTTGAAACATCAGAAACTAGCGATACTAATCCATCAACTTTTCTTTGATGAACTAATTCATCATTAGTTTGTAACTCCCTAAATTCACCATCAGATTTAGAACTAGCTTGAGGAGTAGGTTTGTTAGAGCGGGCGTTAATTTCACGAACTTGTGCATCACTAAGTACTACTTTTGGTCTTTTATTAGGTTTTTCTCTAGGGATTTCATCTCTTACAGGTCGATTGTTTGCCCTAATTAGGTCAACTAATCGATCGACATCAGGCTCAGTGTTGACAACCCCACCGTTTCCTTTTTTCGAAGCATCGCGTGCCCCTTCCCTTCTTTGTTTTGATTGTGTCCATTTGTTCATATTCCCACCCAAATTTATCGATAAGATTAGTAGAATTCAAAACCATTGCTCAAGTTTGCTTTGAGCCCCTTTTTCAACTAAAACTTTCTTCAATTCATTTACTGTTTTTTCGACCCGCTCGATCGAGAAATCGTGCTTATCGACTAAAATCTTTGAAATTTTATCTAAGTCTGGTTCATTCCATTTTAGATCCTCAACTTCTAAGTATGGAGGATTAAGAAATATTGAAATAACTTCTTCAACATCGACTTCGAATTGATAGTCGTATTTTGTCTTTACATAATCGATGATTTGTTTTTGAGTTGGATTATCCTTTACGATTTTTAGAGCAGTCTTTGGCCCGACTCTTGGCACACCTTGATTAAAGTCAGTGCCAAGCAAGATTCCAAGAAGAATCAGTTGCATCCGGTCGATCTTAAGGCTCGCAAGAGTTTCCTTAAGATTAAGCTGCTCAGGCTCAACAATGACATATCGATCTTGTCTTGGAACTTTTCTTCGCCCGCTAATAGAGAGATTGCGAACAAGAATTGATGAACCAAAGAGAAGCGCATCATAATCTTGGGAAGCAGTTGCATAGGCAAGTCCTTTTTGCACCATTATTGAAGCTTGAGCCTCACCATCACTTGGAGCAGCAACTGATGGAACGCCAAGAGCAGAGAGTAATTCTTTTCCCTCCTCGACCATATCTCGAGTTAGTTTGCCAGTTGCCTGAGCATATTTTCG
>CAZZKB010000109.1:0-3469 GCA_964654575.1 Microcaldota archaeon
AACGTACTAATAGAAACGTCTAAACCATTACGAGAATACGAAACTTCATTTGCTGTTGATGCTTCTGGCTTTGGTACTTCTTTGTATGCTCATTACTTTGGTGCGGACTATAGGAAGTTTAACCGTAGAAAAGGATTTCTTAAGGCTAATGTAATGATTGGAGTTTCAACTCACATAATTACAGCCGCAGTTATTTCTGAGAAATTCAAGCATGAAGTACGGGATATGCCTTACCTAGTAGATACTACTGCTCAGACGTTTAGGCTATCTGAAGTAAGTGCTGATCCGGCTTACTTAGCTGACTACAACCTACAAGGCATAGTCAAGCATGGCGGAAAGCCTTTCATACTATTGAAATCTAATACAGACTTGTTTCCCCAGAAGCACTGGGAGAAATCTGTAGTATGGATGGAGACTATACGATCTTTTCATTACAATAAGGCTAAGTTTATGGAAAGGTATCATCTACGCTCTAACATTGAAACTGCCTTTTCAATGATAAAGAAGAAACTGAATCCTAATGTCAAATCAAAAGATACTATTGCTCAAAGGAATGAAGTTCTTTGTAACTTGATTTGTCATAATTTGCTAGTATTGATAAGCGAGATTTTTGAGAATGACTTATCGATCGACTGGTTCTCCGAGCGAGCGATCTTAAGCTGTGCTATAAATAGGGAGATTTGGCACAAAGCCGATGGGTGTGGCTTTGTGTCATAAATCGACTGGTACATACCTATCAAAACACCAAAACCAAGCTTTAATGCGAGAAACTTCTGCTTTTTAATGCTTTTATGCCGTAATAGATTAATCTTCAAATAGTTCTCGAGTTACGATTTTATGGAAATTCCAAATATATACAGGGGTAATTATAAGCTATTGATGATTGCGCCGATATTACTGATCATTGCTTCGGTAATATTAGTCATCAATCCAGGAATCAAAATGGGAGTCGATTTTCAGGGAGGAACTCTTCTGACAATCTCGACAAAACAGAAAGTTGACCCGCAAGACTTGCAACAAAAGCTAAATTCAGAAGGTCTAGAAGCCCAGGTTAAATCATTTGACACTACAAGCGGCCAGAAACTTGAAATCGAGCTGGCACAGAGTCAAAACATAATAAAGGCTGAAGATCTTAAAACGCAATTCAACAATATGCTTCCAGAAGTAACGAATTTGGAGGTAACTTCAGGAAACGATTCTGCAAAAATAGCTCAATACAATCAAGAAAAAGCTCAGATAAACAACATCTCAGATCAGATGTTTGCAATTGCAGGACAAAGTAGAAACAACCTAAATATTACTTCACTAAACCAATTACAAAAGAGATTTAGTGATGCGTATTCACTTGTATATAGTAACTATCAGAAGGATGTTTCTAAGAGTATCGATAAATACGTAACTTACGACTCGATCTCAGTTCAATCAGTCAGTCCAGTACTCTCAACTAAATTCATAGAAAAAGCAGTAAGCGTAGTTGTCTTTTCAGCAATACTTAGCGTAGTCTTGGTATTCTTCTTTTTCAAACAACTTATTCCAGGACTTGCAGTCTTAAGTGGTGCAATAGCAGATGTTACAATTGCAATGGGGGGGATGGCATTATTGCACATACCATTAACGCTAAATTCATTTGCAGCATTATTGATGTTGATCGGATTCTCATTAGATACGGACATCCTTCTTACGACAAGAATTGTCAAAAGAAAGGGAGATCCAAGAGACAACGCATTTGATGCAATGAAAACCGGTATGACAATGAGTATCATGGCAATTGTTGCCTTTGGAACTCTTTTCGTCTTATCGCAAATTACGCACATTTCAACATATTATGAGATATCAACTGTCGCACTAGTCGGTTTATTTGCAGATATATTTGCAACATGGGGCATTAACGCCGTAATGGTTTTGAGCCACGTCGACAAAAAGGGTGATGCTTAAATGGATTTTATTAAAACATTTTTTGATGACCGACGAATGCTCGCACTTGTAGGGCTTTTCGCATTGTTAAGTACAATGATTATTCTTTATCCAGCTCTCTCTGGAATGCTCTTAATTGGAGCTCTTATTCTATTTGGTTCGCTTTCATTAATGTGGAAGCAGCCAAACATAAGATTAGCAGGCATGGGAATGTTAGTCATTCTCGGATTACTCAACATATATGTAAATGGAATGAAGTTTGGTATCGATTTTAGTGGTGGTACTAGAATACCAGTTGTACTTGAACACCCAGTCGATTCGACAACTATGAATGAACTAGTCCAAACGATTAAAACAAGAGCAAGTGTCCTTGGATTAACAGAAGTTAAAGTCAAGGCAATTGGAGATAGTGAAATAAATGTCGAAACTCCAGCTAACGATGAAAAGACGATAAACTACATCGAACAAACTCTTTCACACCAGGGTGTTTATCAGGGTATAGTAGATGGAAAATTAGCAGTTAGTGGTGAAAACATATATTCTGCTGCAATAAGACAACTTTCGCAATCCGAACTAGTAAGACCAGGAGTGAGCAACCCGCCAGACTGGGGAGTCTCATTTACTGTGGATAACGATGGAGCAAACACCTTTGCAAAGGCAGCAAAAGGAAAAGCAGATTATCCAATATACATGTTCCTTGATCGACCAAATGATGCAATGATTTTCTTTAGCAAGGAGGAACTAACTAACAGCAGCACTTCTGATAAAGACGCATTATTTGCATTAAGAAATGCACTTAAGTATGAAAAGGGAAATATTAGCGTTTATGAAATTGGTCAAATTCCAGACAATCTAAGCGCAACGACAAATAAGACTAAAGCAATTATTTCGAAGAATGCGAATAGCAGCGTTAAATCATTCCTTACATCCAGAGGGTTCACTTTAAGCGAGCAGGATGAGGGAGATATGATACCTCAGTTTGCAGTTTCTTCTATTGGAGAAATGACGTTGGCTAAACTTCCCTCAGTAGGTCTTCTTAGTGCACCTTTCCTTGGTGGAGAAATTACAAACGGAATACCAAGCCACAGCTTCTCAGTTAGTGGATATGTAGAATCTACTTATGCAGGAAATGCAAAAGCAATCGAAGCAAACAACCGAGTCAAATCAATCGAATCGATCCTAAAGGGAGGTTCTCTTCCAGTACAGATCTCGATTGGTTCAAGAACGGTTCTGCCAGCTTCTCTTGGAAGCAGTTTCCTTGAATTATCGATTATCGGAATCGTAGTTTCGTTAGTATTGATTTCGATCTTTATCGGCTTGCGTTATCAGAATTTAGCTGCAACAGCACCAATAGTCTTGATCAGTATTGGAGAGCTCGTGATCCTGCTTTCGATCTTAGGCTCATTTACAATTGACCTTTCAGCAATGGCTGGAATAATTGCAGCTATCGGTGTCGGAGTTGATGCTCAGATAGTCATTACTGATGAAATACTCAAGAAGGATGATGAACACCACTCAACAGCAGAAAAAGTAGATATGGCATTTGGAATAATTA
>CAZZKB010000110.1:0-3465 GCA_964654575.1 Microcaldota archaeon
AGTAAAATAGTTATTTTTTCTCTCGTCTTAACGCCGCCTCGACAACATTACTAATTAGCATTGAAACAGTCATTGGCCCAACACCACCTGGAACTGGAGAGCAGTGAGCTTTCTTAATAACATTTTCAAAATCGACGTCGCCAACTATTTTGTCACCGACTTTGCTGGTTCCGACATCGATTACATAGGCTCCGACTTTAACCATGTCAGAAGTTATCATTTTTGCCTTACCGGCAGCGGCAATAATTATGTCAGCATTTTTTGTATGAGACTTGAGGTCCTTAGTCTTAGAGTGGCAAATTGTGACAGTAGCATCTTTGGCTAATAGCAAGTATGAAAGAGGCTTGCCAACAACATTGCCTCGACCAACTACAACAACATTCTTTCCAGATGGATCAACTCCATAGTAATCGAGCATCTTCATGATTCCAATAGGAGTTGCAGGAAGGAAGGTTTCGCTCATACCCAAGATCATGCGTCCAATATTGGTCGAAGTCCAACCGTCGATATCTTTACTTGGCTTAATAGCCTCGATAACTTTCAATTGATCAATTTGCTTTGGAAGTGGAGATTGTACAATAAATCCATCGATCTCTGGATCTGAATTAAGAGATTCGACTAACTTAAGAAGATCTTTTTCAGCTGAAGTTGAAGGAAGCCGCTCAAGTCGTGCGTTAATTCCTACATCAGAGGCTTTCTGAAGCTTCTTTTTGACATATGATTCGGAAGCTGGGTCATTGCCAACAAGGACAATAACTAGCATAGGTTTTCTCTTTAGCTTGGAAACGATTCGCTTTGCGTTTTCTAATACGCCTAGTGAGGGTTCTTTTCCAGAAAGAGTTTTGTACATAGTTAAAAATAAGAAAGAAAAGAATTAAACAACTAGTAGTTTTCAATAGATACTGCTTCTGAGACAACAGTCACTTCTTCTTCAAAACCATTTGGAGTGACGATTAATCGATACTTGCTTGGCCATGAGTTTCTAAAGGTCACTCTAGATAAAATTTGATTTTGATTATCAAGTATCAAAAGAACAATATTTTTTCTCTCCACACCTTGAGAGATAACATGATTTCTCCACTGTTCAAGAGTTCGATCTTTTGTCACGCGAGAATGAATAATAAGATCCCGAGGTGGTGTCGATGGATAAGTTCCTAAAAATAAATTAGTTGGATTGTTTGTAGATGCAGCTTCGTTAAACGATAATAATGCACCAGCCTGATCTACCACAAACTGATCTCCATCGATAACAAGCATTAGATTACGAGATGAATAGTAGACAATTCCTGGACCAGAGATTAAGTCTGATGAGACATTTAGACTTGGATTACGAATAGGATAGTCTGGAATTTGTACAGATGGCAAGTTGATAGAAATATTTGAAGAGGAAGTATTTTGTTGAGAATTGTTTTGAACAACTGTCAAATTTGATAAAACTGAGGAATTTTGTCTAACACTAACATTGGTCGATGAATTGATTTGAGGTAAATGTATAGATGGAGGCAGCCTTGAGCGATTATCAGAAGGAATTTGAGAAGAATTTGAAACAGAAACATTTTGAATAATAGAACTATTTTGAATTTCATTTTGCATTGAAGAATTATTTTCCAAAAATTTTGGAGATGTCAAGTAGTCCCTCAATTGAAGCGAAACTAACAGTAGTACAACCAAAAAGATTACGAAGAGGATTAAATTTGAGTTCAACCATATCACCCAGGAAAAGGTACATCTAAATCTCTTTCGAGAGAATCGATAGAATCCAAATCGTATGATACAGACCCATCGTTGTTTTGAGACCTTGATCTAATGCTCGCAGAATATATTTTCCACCCCTCCAACAACTCTTGCGAACCATCATTTATTCTAACGTAGATGTTTTTTGATTGATTAGATTGGGTTTGATACCACTGATCAAGAAATTGATTTGCAGATGGAGTCGTAATTTTTGATACCACAAACCTAGTCTGACCAGGAGATTTTGTGTACACCCCTCCTGCAAAATGAGTATTGACAGTGGTTGAACTTGAAAGTTCAATTGAGTTTGTTGTTTGTATTGGGTGGCCTTCGAAGATAACAATGACTCCGAATGGACCATCTGGATAGGCCCGCACACAACCAAAAGATAAAATACACAAAAACATGATCAAACCGAATATCAACCGCATAGAGTTAGCTCATCAGAGAAAGGTTAAAAATACTGACAAAGCTAGCGATTTAAAAAGAGTTATTCGATAAATAATCTTAGAATGGGCCTGTAGCTCAGCTTGGCTAGAGCGACGGTCTTATATGACACGATCTAGTTCAGTTTACTACAAACTGAGCGCCTAGGAAAGCCGTAGGTCTGGAGCAAACTTTTAGGAAAAGTTTGATCAAAACTTACTAAATCTAAAAGTTTACAGAATTCAAAAGAGTCTTGGTCTGCGGATTAAGATTCTGCGGCTCTCCACAGGCCCATTTTCTAAAACAATACTAATTAAAACACAAGTAAACGTAAATACAAACAATGATCATAACTAGAAGTGACATTGCAAGAACCAGAAGAGATTGCAAGTGGAATTTTGATAAATCACTCCAAGACAGAACACTTAGATTACTGGCAGAAAAAGATCCGATCGAAGCAGCTCGCGAGATAGCAACTAATGCTCAGATGATACCATACGCAATTAATGCCGCAGCAGATCCTAAAGTAGGAGATAATGCAACTGCAATAATGATTGGCCTAATAAGAGTCAAAAGACAAAAACTTGATAAAAATTTTATTCGCCAAATGAAAATAGGATACGGAATACTAGCAAGCCAGATCGAAAGTCAGGCTTCAGTTGAGGAGATTAGAAAAGCGGCTTATTTACTCTTTAGAATGAGTATGAGTAGGATAGAGGGAATGGAAGCAGCTTTTGATGCTGTGGAGACCAGGCTTGCAAGAGATTGTATTGGCCCAGTTGCGGCTTTGGTCGGAATGTTTTATATTTTTGACCAATACCCAGAAATTGAATATCAAACAATGGCAAAAGTAAGACTACGACTTAGGAGAGATATTTTAGAAGGAGACGAACTAGATGCAAAAGGTCTCTTGGCTTTTATTGAACAGTATTCTAAATATTACAAAGTAGATATGTTCGGCCCAGAAGTAGAACAAATAGCTGTTAGCAAATGGTTTGAAAACGCACAAATAGCAGCAAGAATCAACAGAATTAATAAGATCAGACAAATGCCAATTGATGAGGATATACCACCAGTTGTCTTAGATATATAGAAAGATTAAAAGAAAGAAGAAATACACTACTTAAATTTACGATTTGATCTTACTTCTATATTTCAAGTAGTTTGCATAATCGACATACTTTTTGTTTGCAATATAGTCAGCAGTCTTTGGAGCCTTATTGCGTACTGATTCAATTTTATCAGTAACCTCGATTTCAAAAGAATCTCCACCAGCACCCGAACCAAATGATGTCATAAGTATCC
>CAZZKB010000111.1:0-3435 GCA_964654575.1 Microcaldota archaeon
TGCATATGTTATAGAGTTAATTAATAATGCTAAATACATAGCTCGATCCATCAACCCAACTAATGCAACATCTTTTGTAACTATTTGAACGAGGAGTGCAGGACTGCGATAAAGGGCTATGCCGCTTATTCTAAACTGAAATTGTGAAAATCCTTTTTTTAAAATCAACTTAGCTAGATCGAATCGAAAAGAAGATAGTTTAACCTTTAACGGAGATACTGCAATTATCGTTAATGATGCCAATAAATAATTAATCATATCAATGCAAACCAGTGCTTTTATTCCACCTCCACGCTTAGCAATAACAATCCCGCAACCTAATGCTATAAGCTTTGCTAAACTTCTGACTATTGTTAATTTTCCAAAATGTAAGTGACGCTCTATATATGTTCCATAGACAACGCTAATACCGTATATAAATTTTAAAAGTACTAAAATAGAAGCAAATACCCAATTCTGTTCGTTAATCCAAAAAGTAGTAATGTATCTTAACCCGTACAAAGCCACAACCATTCCTACAGACCAAATCCATGCTAATATTACAGCTGTGTGAAATATATCTTCGTTATCAAGATAATAGATACATGCTGTTGCAAATTCAATAGTCAGTAGTACATAAGCGAATTCGACAATAGCACTAATGATCGCATATTGTCCGTATTGAGATGGGGAAAGCAGCCTAATTAGCCATAGCTGTGCCACAATATTAAAAGCATACACTGCATAATCCCCCATAGTTAGGATCATACTTCCTTTTAAGGCTTTATTTATGAGGCTCATGAGGGTTGATAGCTACTTGCTTCTCTGTATTTCAATATGTGTAACCAAACTTCTTACTTGGTTATCAAAAGCAGCTGGAGAGTTAAGATACGATTTATAGAATTGAGCACAACTTCTGGACATGGATGCCAGCTTTTCACAATCATTATAAAGTTCCTGCAACTTTTCTGAAAGTGAAGAGGAGCTACGGGCATTTACAATATATCCAGTTTCACCATCAATCACAATATCAGCTGCGCCTACATTATGTGTAACTAATACGGGACATCCACAAGCAATAGCTTCAAAAACCACCATACCAAAACCATCATCTACTGAAGGAAGACAGAAAAGGTCGCAGCTACGATAAAAGTTCTCTAAATCCTTCATATACCCAACTATCTCTATAGTAGGGTTAGAATTAATCTTGTGCCAAAGTGATGGAGACTTATTAAGTTCTGCTACTGAGCATTTAAGCTTAAGCTTAGCATTTGGTAAATTTAACCCATTCCATGCGTCTATCAAATACAACAGTCCTTTTCTCAATAAGCTACCCGCCACTACTCCTACCGTAAAACTATCAGACTTTTTCCTCAGCTTTGGCTTATATTCCTGCTTAGGTTTGAAGTTTGGCCCCAAACTGATCAAACGTAATGAACTCTCAGAAAAACCTTTTTCCAAAAAAGAACGCTTAGTATAATTTGAAGGGACAACAATAATGTCTGCTAAATTATATTCTTCGACACAACGCTCTACAAAAGAAACTGCACTTTTTGAAAAAGAGACCCCTAATAGTTCGGACTCTTCCATAAGTAGTTCTTCCTGAAAATAAATATGAGGACATGCACGATCTAAAATTGTATTACATTCTAATTTACGTGCTTTCAACATAGCTTCTCGACCGAAAGTTGCCCAAGCATATAAAACATCCGTATCATCTCTCATTACTATAGAAGATAACTTAGAAAAAAAATGAGTAGATTTATCTTTAAAATGTCGTCCAGGTAGGCGTCGTGACACTTTTTCGTAAAGTATGCTCATGTGAGGGATAAATCGAATGCATCTTTCTGCTCCAGGCCAATAAGATGCTGGTATTGAGGAGTATACTTTCAAGTCAGAAAGCCTTGCAAGGGCCGCTGCCATCGGAGGGGCATTGAAACGACCTCCAACAATCATGTCTATTTTCATACCTTTGACCCAATATATCGGCTTCTTATAACCGCTTTAATTTTTGAATGAGATTGATATTCACCTACAGTACTCGCAGCTTCCTCAACTATCATAACCCATACATAACGTAAGGTCTCGATCACAAGATTACGATGCATATTTTTCGCAAGACAATAGCCAGAATATATTAGAGGAATAATTGTCACTACTTTGGCTAATCGCTGAAACACCTTTGCATATCGCCAAACAGAAATCTTCCATGATGGCCACCTATCAAGGAAATAACGTACTTGGGGCATTCCTGCCCCTCTACCTACCCGGATTCTCCAGAACTCTCTCAATGTTCCAGGAGCAATATGAGGAACAATAATTTCTCCAGCAAAATATCCCCTGCAACCTACCCTTCTTAAATCTTCTGCAAAACGGGCATCTTCTCCTGCTTCTAAAGGGATTTCATAACCAGAAGGAAATAACCTCGTCTTTAAAGCGATATCTCTTCTCACTGAAAAACCCTCAGTCCAAAAAACTCCGTTAAGCTCCTTTGCCCAGCGATTGTAAACATTTTTAGAAATCCTAAGATTGCGTCTAGCCTCAAGAAAACGAGCATAAAGCTGATTTTGATTTGAAATGGTATTCATAACTGAAACGCTGTGATATCCTTGAGAATAAAACTTAGCTATAGATTGGAGAAAATCATTTGGTAATAATACATCCGCATTTAAAATTAATAAAACATCTCCAGTTGCTGCATGTATCCCTATATTTCTAGCTTCTGAGCGTCCATTACGCTTCTCGGGCTTGATAAGTTTCACGCCATAGGCATGGTATTCTGATACAATCTCAGGAGTTCTGTCAGTCGAGTCATCTACGACTATAATCTCTTTTCGGGACCATACTAATGAAATCACAGCCTCAAGAGTACCTCGAATGTCTAACTCCTCGTTGTATGTTGGTATAATAATAGAAAAGCTTAACTCAGACACTCTTATCTCCTTCTGCCTCTTGAAACCGATCACCTAGGTCTTCGATAAGCTTCGAAATAAGTCGGGAGCCCTTGTATTCTGCTGACCAATGAATTTTATGATTAGCCCTAGTAGGATCTCCATACATCTCTATTACTTCATTAGGCCTATACAATTCTCTATCTATGATTAATTGAGACATCGGAATATCCAATGTTGAGAAAACCTGCTCAACAATTTCTTGGATTGATATGGTCATTCCAGTTGCCACAATATAATCATCAGGGGCTTGAGCATTAAGTGCTTTACTCATAAATACTACGTATTCAGGAGCATAACCAAAATCTCTCCTTACCTGAGTATTGCCTAACCTTAAGAACTCATTACTTCCAGAAGCAATACGTAAGGCTGTATTTATTATTTTCTTAACAACAAAATTATCTGGCCGGAGTATAGATTCATGGTTAAATAAAAAGCCATTGGCTACAAATATTCCATAACGGTCGCGGAATGCACGTGCGAGCCAGTACGCAGCTGCCTTGGA
>CAZZKB010000112.1:0-3422 GCA_964654575.1 Microcaldota archaeon
GTAATCATTATCACTTGCAGTGATTCTTACAGTTGCTGGAGAAAGAAGTCTTGACGTGTCTCCAAGGCGAGAGTATGCGTCTCTAGATCGATCAAGTAATGGATCAACTGGGACTTGAGTTGGTGGTCTTACACTAGCAGTAAGTGCAGCAGCATCAACAGTTGCGTGCAATGAACCAAGAGGCCCATTTGCATTGATGCGATTGAAGTTTGGATCGCTTAGATCAGCAAGAGTAAGTGATGGAGGAGTTCTTGAAGCACCAAAATATGTAAGCACTGCACCAAGCATTTGGTTGTAATATGTAACTGCACCAGCACCAGTTGATTCTACATCAGTAGCAACACGCAGTCCGGGAATTGCCGCTTCTGGATGACCGGATCTTGTTGCATGAGCAGAGATTTCAACTAGTCGATCTACCAAGGTTCTGACTTGAGATGAAGATGGAGCTAATGTAGGATTTGGAATATCTGCTGATTGCATAGATTGAAGTTGAGTTCGAGCAGCGTTCCATGCAGCTCGAAATTCCTGGTCGAAGCGAGTTACTTGAGTAGATGTTAAAGTAGCGACACTGTCGATTTGAGACTGACGAACTTGAGCCAATACAACGCCTTGTAAACCAACCATAGAAGAAACACCTACGACGGCAGCAAAAGCCCATCGCTTGAAATGAGAATAAGAACGTCTTGTAGTATTTAAAGGTTGCCTATTCGAATCATCATTCGCTTGACCAGTATCAGAAAGCTTTCTAGATAATTTCATACCCACCACTCTGTTAATTTTTATGTTTAGAACTGTTTATAAATACCACAATAATTAATGATTAACAACATTGAAATTAAACTAATTTGAAAAACGAAAGAAAACTAGTAGATGATAATAACGGCAAGGGATTAAAAGAGTATTTTCTGTCCATCATCCATTAAAATTATTTCTTATTTATGTATGATAAGAATTCAATGCATGGGTAGCGAAGCGGTCAAACGTGTTGGATTCAGGTCCGCCTTTTAGAAAAAGGCGGCCCAAAACTGGGTCGTCATTTATGCGGTGAAAAGTTCAATGGCTTAGTGCCTTCGCAGGTTCGAATCCTGCCCCATGCAATAACCATTTGTAACAAGAAAATAGAAAAATTATTTTTTACCAAAGTTTTCCAAGAATTTCATGACTTGGTTTGGAAGCATCCACAAGTGAGTTGGAGAATCTTCAGATGAAACGTTGGTTGCTAGAGTCTGTAGAGTTCTTAAGTGCAGTGCACCGTGGATTGATGAAAGCTTTCGAGCCGCATCTGCATAGTTTGTTGCAGATTGGAATTCACCCTCACTCAAAATAATAGTTGCTCTCTTTTCACGCTCTGCCTCAGCCTGTTTTGCCATAGCTCGCTTCATATCTTCAGGCAATTCAATATCTTGTAATTTAATTGCAGAAACGTCAACGCCCCATTCCTTAGTCTCCTCATCAACCAATTTTTCAATTTCGTCAGCAATTTTATCCCGATCAGCAAGAACAAAATCTAATTCATTATTGCCAATCACATCACGAACTGCAGTCTGAGCATATTGAGCGATCGCAAAGTTGTAATCTGAAATTGCCATCACGACTTTTAGTGGGTCGACAATTTTGTAATAAACAACCGCAGCAATCTTGACTGGAACATTATCCTTTGTCATTGCTTCTTGAGGCTGGATTGGAATGGTCTTGACACGCAAATCAAGAGTTCTGATGCTGTGGAAAAATGGGATGTTTAATACAAATCCCGGACCAACAATTGACTCGTATCTTCCCATTACAAATCGAACGCCTTTTTCGTATTGGTTTATTATCGAAAACATAAGATCACTTCTTTAGTTTTGGTGCTTGCGATTTTGTATCGACTGCTTCAACGCCTTCAGGTATCTGAACTCCTTCGATTGGCAAAATGAAATTCATTACATTTGTCTTATCTGCCGAAACACTTGAGATCATCTGCAAAGTTCGCAAATGCAGTGCCCCAGGAGACTCGCTGAGTATTTGAGCTGCTGCGGCAAGCTTTTCTGCAGCAACACTTTCACCCTCAGATATAATGATCGAAGCCCGCTTTTCACGCTCAGCCTGAGCCTGTCGAGCCATTGCTTTCTTCATAGTATCTGGAAGTCCAATATCTTGAATCTTGATTCCAATTATGTCCATACCCCACTCAAGAGCATCTTTATCTACGGCTGTTGAAATAGATTCGGCAATAGATTTTCGATCAGTTAATAATTGATCAAGAGTCCTACTTCCGACAACATCACGAATTGCAGTCTGGGCATGCTGATATACAGCCATCTGATAATCTTGAACATTGAATACTGCTTTTTCTACATCGACAATTTTGAAATACACAACAGCGTTGATAAAGACGCTAACATTGTCCTTAGATAACACTTCCTGCTTTGGAATATCGATCGTTTGTATTCTCAAATCGACAACTTTCATCTGCTGGAAAAATGGAATCAATACTTGTATTCCACTGTTTCTAATTCCTGAAAACTTACCTAAAGTAAGCACAAGACCTTTCTGATAATCGTAAATAACCCGGATAAATCCAGAAAATAGGATTACGAATATCGGGATTAGAAAGAAAACAAAACCAGGACAACAAGCGAACAAATCTTCTCCAGCCATAGCAGGATTTCTTTGTATTCATTTAAAAGATTAACACTAAAGAAAAGGAAAAGAAAAAATTATTTGTTGCCCCTGCCTCCTCGCCTCCTCTTAACGAAGTAGATTGCACCACCAATTACAAGAACAGCTACTCCAGCACCTAGACACAACGTTAAATCAAAGCTTGGACTAGATGGAGGTTGTGGAGCAGAACTACCAATTGAGTTGACTGATAATGTCGACACTACTTGACCATTTCTAAGTAATGCTGCATTGTAGCGCCCTGCTAAATTAAGGTTGAGTCTAACTGCACCTGAAGAATCTGGAGTTAATACAACAGTAGATCCATCAGGAGAAATTATCCTAACCTGACAATCTGGACAATCCCCTACTTGCAAGACTACAGAATTTCCAAGATTTCCGGAATCTGGGCCTTCGAAGGTTGGCACAAATGTAGATGCATTTGTATCTGGAGATGCATTTACAGTTGGAATAACAACTGGAGGTTCTGGAACTACAGGTGCAGGAGTCGGTACAGATGGAGTTGGTGTCGGTGGAACAACTGGAGGGACTGGAGTGCTTGTTGTAGTGTCATTTGTCACTACTGGACCAGCACATGTACAGTCATTTAGTGTGTAGACTGAATCAGTTGGTGCGTAGCCATCCTTGCTTGCGTAGATGTGAGCATGTAATCCACATGCACTAAAGAGTGCATGACCACTTGAATCTGTTGTTCCACTAAAGATTGATGCGCCTGAACTATCATCAATCACATTGATTGAGACTGAATCTGTGCTAGTTGT
>CAZZKB010000113.1:0-3379 GCA_964654575.1 Microcaldota archaeon
CAACACCATCCATCTCATAAAGCATCTGGTTAACAGCCATCTTCATGTACTGCTGACCTTCACCCTGATCTCTTCGACCACCGATAGCTTCGACTTCATCAAAGAACAATAGACAGGGTGGATTCTTTCTTGCTAATTCGAAAACTTTGTGAATATTCTTTTCAGTGTTACCAACATACATGTCAAGTAAATCTGAAAGTTTTGCATTTAGGAAGCCAGCCTGACATTCACCAGCTGCTGCTTTAACGATAAATGTTTTTCCGCAACCTGGAGGCCCATACATCAAAATACCTCCACCACCTAGCTTTCCATATTTTCTAGCTAGATCTGGGTTGCGCATTGGATAAACGATAGACTGACGGATTTGCTCCTTCATCTTGTCCATACCAGCGACATCTTCGAAAGTCATGTTAGGCTTTGAGAGCATCTTAATGTCTGCTCCTGCTTTTCCATCGCCGCCTTCGCCGCCCTTTCCTTCCTGATCTTTCTTTGCTTTTGCTCCCTCTAAGTGAGTCTTTGCTTCACTTAGCTCTGGGTTTAGTTCAAGTGCCTTTGTGTAATCAGCAATTGCGTTTGCAAGACTCCCTGCATATTCGTACGCAAGACCTCGCAAGTGATATGCTTCTGCAAAGTCAGCTTTGAGCTTAATAACAGTAGTAAAATCATCGACAGCCTTTTCGTATTCCTCTACCGAAGCATATGAAAGACCACGATTGTAGAATGCCTTTAGATAATTTGGATTGAGAGTAATTGCTCGATCGTAATCTTTTATAGCACTTTGAAAATCTTGCTTGCGATAATAAGCATCACCTCGATTATTGTAGATGATCGGATTCTGAGGATCAAGCTCGATTGCCTTTGAATAATCAACGACAGATTTATCGAAATTTTTCAATTGATAATAAGAAAGAGCTCGGTTGAAGAAAGCTTCTGAGAAAACCGGGTTAAGTAGAATCGCCATATTATAATTTTGTATGGCCCGATCGTAATCGCTCTTCTCATAATAATCATTACCTAGCTGGTAATATGTCTTAGCATCAGTTGGATTTGGTTTTCGGTCGACCATTTCTTTCACTACTCACTTCTGATAATTATATGACAGGCTTTTAATTATTGAGCCTCTTCTGAGGAATCGTCTTCTAATGAAGAATATTCATCGCTAAAATGCAAGCGCTCCTCAATTCGCAAGAGTTGATTGTATTTTGCAGTGCGCTCACCTCGAGCCGGAGCACCAGCTTTAATTTGTCCAGCATTGATACCAACAGCAAAGTCTGCAATAAAGCAATCTTCAGTTTCTCCAGAGCGATGACTTACTACAACTGCGATTTTGTTCTGTCGACACATTTTGACTGCTTCCATAGCTTCAGTCACTGTTCCGATTTGGTTTAACTTGAGTAATAGTGCGTTTATTGATCGCTCTTTAATTGCCTTAGATAATCGCTCGACATTTGTTACAGTTAGGTCATCGCCAACAACTTGCAAAGATGGATTTTCAGAAAGCAGTGCTGCAAATGCACCATAACTTTCTTCAAAAAATGGATCTTCAAGGCTTTGGATTGGATATGCTTTTACTAGATCAGAGTAGTAATCGACAAGCTCTGTTTCCTTGATCGATTTTCCATCGATATTGTATAAGCCGTTTGAGTAAAATGAACTTGCTGCCGCATCTATTGCTAAGTTGCAGTTTTTGTGATAGCCACACTCTTCTATAGCTGCGATTAGTGCATCAAGTGCCTTGTAAGTATTATCAATTGGGGGAGTAAATCCGCCCTCATCACCAACGTTTTTTGAAGTTGGGCCATATTTTTCAGATAATTGTTTGCCTAGAGTGTGGTAAATTTCACTAGCCATTCTTAGCCGCTCAGCAAATGTTGGTCCTTGTGGCATAATCATGAATTCTTGGATTGCCAATTTTCCTCCAGCATGTTTTCCGCCATTTATGACATTAAACATTGCAACTGGAAGCGTATCACCATTTAGATAATCATGAAGCATGACTCCTTTTGATGCTGCGGCTGCGCGCATTACTGCCATTGAAGTTGCAACAAGTGCATTTGCACCCAAATTGCTCTTGTTGTGAGTGCCGTCTAAGTGTTTTAGTGTTCGGTCGATATTTGCCTGATCGGTTGAATCAAGTCCAGCTAATGCTGGAGCGATGATTGCATTGACATTTTCTACTGCCTTCTGCACACCTTTTCCTAGGTATCGATGATCGCCATCACGCAGTTCATGTGCTTCGTGTGCTCCGGTTGAGGCACCACTTGGTGCAGCAGCTGAACCAAAACCAGTCTCAGTAACGACTTCGACTTCGATAGTTGGGTTTCCCCGTGAATCAAGAATTTCCCTGGCCCATGTAGAAATGATCTTCATGCAGCACTATTTGCAGATAAATAATAAATAGCTAAGGATGTGAGAGGTTAATCTGAAATATAACCGTCAGTGTTTAGATGAGCAACAAATGGACGAAAAATAGTGGCAGAATTTTGAACACTACCTGCCAGTAAATAACCGTCAGAAGTAGAAACTAATGATGATAAAATAGCACCTGAGATGGACATCAGGTCTCTTGAAAAGACAATCCGACCAGAATGATCTATCTTTGTCAGGTTTGGTACACCGGAAGATTGACGAGATAAAAAGAGAATATTTCCTAGATTATCTTCTGTAGATGCGATATAACTCCCCGGAATATTGAATGTTCCCCTCCACATAGCCTCGCCATTAAACCCAAGCTTTACCATAAATCTTCTTTGCTCGAAGTCAGTACCCGTTCGAAGTGAGAACAAGAAACCGTCTGACATAGAGATAGATTCTGGTTGTGGATCGATGGATGTGGAGGCAGAAACTAGTTCGATAATATTTACAGCACTAGGATTTTGTAATCGTTGCATGGATGTATTTGAGACCAGAGTTTGAGGGCCATATCGAGCAAAACCTAAGTAAACTGAAGAAACATGTGAATCAGAACCTAAATTTTCTGTTGTTGAAAGGTAATTGTAGTAATATAAAGTAGAAAAATCATTAGTCCAAAATGTAGGTCGATAACCAGAAGATGGATCTAGTGCTGACCCATACCTTGAACGTAACTCAGGCACAAGAACATTACTAGTTGGGTATAGAGTATCTAGCCAATAGAAATCTGAAAACGCCCCATCAATTTGATTAAAGACTCGGAAATATTGAGAGGATGGGTTCCCACCATTGGTAAAAAAATAGCGATTATCATCTAGTCGAAATATACTTGGAGGACTACGAAATTCCCAAACTATTTCGCCAGAGCTGTTTAATTTTAAAATGTGAATTTCTGGATACAAAGTAACACCAACTAACAAACCACCATCATGAGTTTCAAGAATTTGATTAGAAGTAAGCAACGAGT
>CAZZKB010000114.1:0-3370 GCA_964654575.1 Microcaldota archaeon
CGGTTTAAACCGAAAATTAAGTTTGTTTACTATCCGAGCACTATCATCGAATCTCGTGCTACAGTGTCTTCTGGCAATCTATCCAAGGTGCTTTCCAACGCTTCTCTAAAAGCACGTACGCTTTCAAATCTCTCGCTTGGGTTATACGAGACTGCCTTCATAATTATATCTTCAAGCCATTTTGGTATTTGAAACTTTGCAAATTGGCTAAATGGGGGCACCACTCTTCCTGGGTCGAGGTTACTATGCTCTGGAAAGACTGCCCTTTGGTATTGTCTAGCAAGCATACTATATCCTATTAAACCAAGTGAATACTGATCTGTTTTGAAGTCATGTCCCTTTCTGGCAATCACTTCTGATGCAATAAATTCTGGTGTTCCAGATACTCTGTCCCTCATTCCTTCTACAAGCACACATCCACTAAAGCTAAAATCCACTAACACCACTGGTGGCATTCCTTGGATTGCTCTTTCCATTGAAAACATAAAATTTTCGTGTTTTATGTCTGTATATACGAATCCTGCATCGTGCACTTTTTCTAGTGCCACCGCAGCTGCTATTATCAGCATGACAATATCTAGTGTGTGGAGTTGTGTGTAATCTATCTTTGCAAACGTGGTTCCACTTATCTTTTCCATAGCAATTACTGGTACGGTTTCTTCCACACAACTTTGTATTTTTGATTTCGTTGGTTGCACCAACGTCGCTTCGCCTACATAAGCTATCTTTGGTGTTACTGGGTATAGCTGCTCAAGTGCGAGTGCTTCAAAGTCGAAATATTTTCCTATATCGGGAAACCACCTCATCTTCGGAGCAATTGCCTTTACAACTAATGCATCTCCGGGCAATCCATTTAGGTCGTAAACTAGTCCTATGCCTCCCTCACCAACTCTATTTCCGACACTTGCGGTCATGATATTTTCTCTTTTTGTGCTCCTGAGTTTTTCCCACTTCCACAAACCATTCTCCTTTTTCCATCTAGGGCTGTGGGTCCACAATTTAACTTCTTTGCCAAAATTTTGATCCGCACTACCACTCTGGCCCTCTCTGCATATCTGTTTTAACAAGCCAGTGCTCGGTTTAATTGACATTGATTATTACGTTTACAAATCGTTTATTTAAATACACACTATTACACTAATACAAACTAATAATTCTTTAGAAAAAAATGTTGTTGAAATATTCGTGTGGGTCGTAGACCATCGGCACATTGTATCCACAGGCAAGTGGGTCTTGCCTGGATTCTGAAAAGCTCATTATCGAACCATCTGATTTTCTGATAAATCTCGCACCGTTTTTCATGTGCATTCCAAGTACCAAGTCATAAAGTTCTCTTCCGTAAGCAAGACAAAACTCTTCAACAGTTATTCCAGATACAAGTTCATCCAAATATTCTGATCTAACTTTATCAAAATACTGTAGATCACTGCTTCGTTGATTGTATCTTCCTTCACCAATTGGAAGTTCTCCAGAACCGAGCAATATTCTGATGGCTCTCATTTGTTGATTGTCAAGTATTTTTTCACAATACTCTCCATACACCTGTTTCCTTGCTCTAGTAAGTTTTAGGTATTCATCTATCCCTGTGATTCCTAAATCTTCTCTCGCCTTTGCCATGCTTCTTGGAGCGCTATAAGCAACTGCGTAGATTCCATTTTCATTTACAAATCGTCTTGCAAAATTAATCGTTTCAACTGCCGCTCCACTTCGCTGCTCTTCTGGATCTACTGCTATTGAAACACACAGCGCTACTGGTATTGATTTGGTGTCTCTTATTATTTCGAACAATAATTCTGGCTTTATATGAGTTGAAAAAGTTCGATTTCCCGTTGTGCCATCGTACGTGTATTCGATTCCAGTAGCTTCTCCAAAACTAGTAAGCATTACGTTAATCATCGATACTATTTTTCCATTTCTTCTTCCTACTATCTGACCTTCTCTAAAATTCTCAATTTTGGCTCCTAATTGACTTTCGCTTATTTCCAAGCCTTTTCCCCAAGCTCGATCATAAAGTTCTTTTAACCTGTCTAAATCGCCTATTCTGGCCGCTTCAAAATCAAGTGTTCCTCCATCTAACCTAGTACCAACTGAAACTAATTTGCCAGAAAAAGTCTTTACTCTACTTTGATTCAATTTTTCCCCACCCAAAGTTTGAATTTTTTAGTGTTAAGTTCGTATTAAAATAAATTAAATAAAAAATTATTTGGCTGCTTTCTTTTGTTTTTCTAATTTTCGTTTAATTGTCTTAAGACTAACAAAGCTGTCTCTCTCCATCTCATCAAGTCTAAATGCTATCATCTTCTTCTGATCTTCTAATCTTGGAAGAAGGACAAACTCAAGTGCATTGACTCTTCTCTTAGTCTTTTCAATTTCGACAATCAATCGTTTCATTGCAGTTTCTGTTTCAGCCAACTTAACGACTATTCCAAAAATTTCACTAAAGTCTTCAACTGCATAATCTATTTTTGCACTTGTACTGGCTAGTGAATAATTTGGCTCTACTGAAATCGAGGCCGTGTCCACGTTAATGTTTGGGATTTTTACTCCCATGACGTTTCTTACTTGAATATCTACTTCAATATCCTTTCTCAAATCAGAGGCAACTTTTGTCAATTCCTGTATTGTGTGATATGTCTGAGCCATTCCCAAGGTTTTGTGTGCCTTTGCCATTTTTGATGCAAGTATTCCGCGTAGGTCTTGAGCTTTTTTAAGTATTTTGAAGAACTCTAGGATAAGCGCATCTCGCTTTTGCTTTAAGAGTTTGTGGCCCTTTTTAGCAAGAGCAATTCGCTCTTTTGTCTTAATGAGCTCCATTCGTGTTGGATTAACATCAGTTGCTGCCATGGCAAAAACCCGTTTACTTCTTTCCCATGTATTTTGCGATGTGGTCCTTCTTTACTCTCTTAAGTTCTGCCTCTGGCAAGATTGAAAGCAAGTCCCATCCAATATCGAGTGTTCGTTCGATGTCTCGATCTTCATAAGCTCCTTGTCTGACGAATTTCTTTTCAAATTCATCAGCAATCTTCAAGTATTTTCGGTCAACTTCGCTAAGTGCTTCTTCACCGACAACTGAACTGAGGCTTCGAAGGTCTCGACCATTTGCATAACCAGCATAAAGCTGATCAGCAACTCCCTTGTGATCATCTCGAGTTTTTTTATCTCCAATACCAAAGTTCATAAGTCGTGAAAGCGAAGGTAGTGGGTCTACTGGTGGATAAATTCCTTTTCTATGCAAGTCTCTGCTTAAGAGTATCTGTCCTTCAGTAATGTATCCAGTCAAGTCTGCGATTGGGTGTGTCTTATCATCTCCAGGCATTGTAAGGACTGGAATCTGAGTAACTGAACCTTTGCTTCCTCTAACTCGGCCAGC
>CAZZKB010000115.1:0-3359 GCA_964654575.1 Microcaldota archaeon
CCAAGCCTAGCACCATAGAAGATAGGGACTTCAACGCACTTCTTTAGACCAAAATTTTTTACCGCTTCAATCTTGATTTCCTGGGAAAACTCCATGCCATTAGAGAGGACAAATTTTGACATAGTAAGCCAAGCAGATCGCTTAAGCAACCACATACCAGATTGTGAGTCAAAAAATGGCGAGCCATGAAGAACGTTTGAAGTGATTGAAAGGACTCGATTACCAAAATTATTCATAAGAGTCATCGAATTCTTTCCAAGACGTGCAAATCGGTTTGTAGTCATAAAACTATAGTCTTTTTCGATAATTTGCCGCAATAGAGAAGGGATTTGCTCGGTTGGGTAGGTGCCATCACCATCAATAGTGACAACATATTCTCCAATAGCCTCGTTGAACCCAGTCTTATATGCTCGTCCATAGCCACGAACTGGTTCGATGATAACTCTTGCTCCCTTTGATTTGGCTATTTCGACAGTTTTATCCTTTGAATTGCCATCAATAACTACGATCTCGAATTCACCAATAGAAGAAAGCTCTTTTTTTGGAATAGAATCGATCGTAGAGCCAATGCCAGACTCTTCATTAAGAGTAGGGATTATTATTGAGAGAATCACTTTTTTAGGCTCTTTTTGATCGGACATGCAAACCTGAAGAAGAAATACAAATAACAATATATAAATCGTTTAGAGACTTACGTTAAGTTAAAAAGCACAAATTGAGAATACAAATTGGTTCAAATGGACATATATTTGCCACTACTTATAGTATCCACAATAGTTTCGGCTGCCGGAGTTTACTTTCTACACCCAAGACTAAAACGAATGGGAATGATAGGAAATGACATAAACAAACCAGATAGACCTGAAGTTGCAGAGATGGGCGGTCTTGGAATAGTTGCAGGAGTTAGCGCAGGTATTTTGATAGCAATATTCCTTCAGACATTCTTTGGTCTTACATTCAATTTACAGTTTGTAATGGCATCAATAATCGCAATACAGACAGTTGCATTTGTTGGACTTGTAGATGATTTAATAGACATGCCTCAGAGGATTAAGGCTTTTGTTCCGATGTTCGCATCGATTCCATTAATTGTACTAAAGGCAGCAGGAAGTACAATGATAAGCATACCTTTTGTAGGAGTCTTTGATCTGGGATTAATTTACATATTTATACTCATACCACTTGCCATAACAGTTTGTTCAAATTTGACGAACATGCTTGCAGGCTTCAATGGGATGGAAGCAGGAATGGGTATAGTCATGTTCCTGACACTTTCGATCCTAGCTGTTCATGACGGAAAAATCGAGATGGCGATAATATCTATAAGTATGTTGGGAGCTCTAATTGGATTTTATTACTTTAACAAATACCCATCGAAAGTTTTCCCAGGAGATGTTGGAAATCTTAGCATAGGCGCAGCACTTGCTGCTGCGGTAATAGTTGGAAACATCGAAAGCGCTGGAGTAATACTAGCAATTCCATACATAATAGAATTCTTCATTAAAGCCGCTAATAAGTTCCCAAGCAGAGGCTGGGCTGGGATATACAAAGAAGGAAAATTATACTCGCCAGAAAAACCAGTAAGTTTTGCTCAATGGATAATGAGAATCACAAATGGGGTTAGCGAACAGAATCTTTCTTTGATATTTGTCGGCATCGAAAGTATTGCTGCAATAATTGCATTAGCCTTGTTTTTCAAGTGAAGATAGCCAAGAGATATATCGATCGAGACCTTGTTCAAACGTTAAGCTCTCATGCCAGCCAAGAGATTCGATCTTGTTTGTTTGAAGAAGCATTAGTTTTACATCCCCAACCCACCCGCGCTCAGAGCCACTGTAGCTGAATTTTGGAGATATATTTAGACGCTTGCACATTAGAGAAGCAAGTTCGCTAACTGTGACCTTTTTTCTGCTTCCGATATTAAAGACGTCGAAATTCTTAGCCTGTTTTGATTGTGCAAGAATAGTTGCGCGAACACAGTCTGAAACATGAAGATAAGACTTATCCTGTTTTCCGTTTCCTAGTATTTTCAATTCGTGTGGATTCTTTTTTAACTTATTATAAAAATCGATCATGACCCCATGAGTACTGCGCTCCCCAAATATATTTGCATAACGAACAACAGTACCTCGTAAGCCGTATGAGCCGCAAAACGATGACAAATAAGCTTCATTTGCAAGTTTACTTGCGGCATAATTACTGATTGGAAAACAAGGTTGAGTTTCAGGTGTTGGGATTGTTTCAGTCTCTCCATAGACAGTTGAAGTTGATGCTAGGACAAATGATTTAACATCAGCCTTTCTGCACGACTCTAGAACAGAGTAAGTACCAACAACATTGTTCCTAAAGCTAGGCTCTGGATTATCTGCACTTGCACGAACATCTGGATCAGCAGCAAAATGGAATACGGCATCAGCACCCTTAATAGATGAACTAAGATCAGAATTGATATCTGCTTTGATGAAACCTGCAGATGGATTGACATATTCTCTTTTTCCAGAAGAAAGATTGTCGATTACAAGCACATCGTGACCGTCTTTTAGCAACGAATCAACCAAATGAGAACCAATAAAGCCAGCTCCTCCAGTAATAACGCAGCGCATGAAAATGTTGATATTGATAACCGATTTTAATCCTTAGCTAGGAATTATAGGCGATGATAGGGTGGAAAATTCTCAAGGAAGGAGAGTATAAAATAAAACTTCCGATAATTAGCAGTGCTTATTTAATATCAAAAATTGAGAACAAAAAATCGTCGTTTGTTATTTATTTGCTTATTATGAGCACAGTTTGTCTTGCAGTATTCTACTTAATAAAGCTATGAATCTAGATTTCTCTTATGGATTACATAAGCTCTCTTGCATATTCGATAGATAATCCACTCATAAAAGGACTGAGTTTGATTATCGACAATTATTTTGTATATGGAACAATGGTTCTTGTACTAGTGTTATATTCACAGAAGCAAGAACAAGATCGAGTAAAACTATTAGCGAGCATAGTTTTGACAATGCTGATAGTAGGATTTGCAAAAGATTTTTTTGGAGTCGCTAGACCATGCTTTGGATTGGTTAGTTGTCCGCCATGGTATAGTTTTCCGAGCATGCATGCAGCGATAGCATTTTGCATAATGGCAGCAAATATGAATAAGAAGGAATATTGGATATATTTCTTATTTGCAGTAATTGTAAGTTTTAGTCGAATGAATATAGGAGCGCATACATTTACCGATATTGCAGGTGCAATTCCAATAGCACTCATATCTTATTACAGCGTAGACTTTGCATACAGGCAGAAGGAGGCTAAGAAAAATGGATAGAGAAGTACAAAGACAAATATTCCATATAATACTTGGAATA
>CAZZKB010000116.1:0-3284 GCA_964654575.1 Microcaldota archaeon
CCAGAAGGTGCTGGTGAAGTTACTATGCTTGACTTAGTTGTCAATGCTTTACGTATGAGACCAGATCGAATCGTCATGGGCGAAATCAGACGAAAGAAAGAAGCAGAAGTGCTTTTCGAAGCAATGCACACTGGTCACTCAGTTTATGCTACTATTCACGCTGATACTGGCTCACAAGTTATCAAACGTCTTGTTGAACCACCAATCGAGCTGCCTGCAGCAGAAGTTGAAGACGTTCATCTGTTATTAGTTCAGTATCGTGATCGACGAAGAAATTTAAGACGCACTCTTGAACTTTCAGAAGTTCTTCCAGGTGAGGGGACTCCAGAACTAAATCGTCTTTATACCTGGAAGGCAAGAAACGATACTTTCCAGGCAGTTAAGGCACCAAGGCGCTATGTAGAGCAGCTTAACCTACACACAGGTATGACTGAAAAAGAAATGATTCAAGATCAGGCTGATAAGACAACTATTCTGCGATGGATGGTCGAAAACAATTTAGATCAAGTCGAGCCGGTTGGTAAGGTGATGAATATCTACTATTCTGACCCTAGTATAATCCTGAATGCAGCAGTCAATAAACTGACTCCAGATAAGGTGCTCTAAGATGCCAAAGTCTCCAAGCCCAGCACCTGTTGTTTCTAAAAAAGGAGTAAAAATCCCATTTCTCCTACTTTCAGAAAAATCATCAATTTCAGTTGGAAAAAGGTTCCGAGGGCTTGGAAAATATCTAATGCTTCTTTCGCCTTCACTAAAGTCGGTCGTGCCAAAGCTTGAACTTGGTTTTGATGGTCGCACTTATGCAGTTGCATCTTTCTTTTCATCACTAATTTATGGAATCGTTTTCTCACTCATCGTGTTAGTTGTTCTGACTATTAAAGGAGCTGATAATGCACCAAATATGTCGATTGCAATTGGTTTTGCGTTCTTCTTCGTTTTTCTAATGCTTCATCTATTCTATCCAAAGATCGTGATCACAAAGGTTGCTGTTGCAGAAACAAAAGATCTTCTTTTTGCATTGCGTGAAATGATGATGGACATCGATGGTGGTGTGCCTCTTTTTGATGCAATGAAAAATGTCTCTGGCGGTAATTATGGATACGTTGCACGCGATTTCGACTGGGTAATCCACCAAATCGAAGGCGGGGTGCCAGAGCGTGAGGCTCTTAAGCAACTTGCAATTAGGACTGAGAGTGAATACTTTAAGCGTGCTATTTGGCAGCTAGTCAACGCACTCGAATCGGGTGCTGGTATGAGCTCAGCAATTACTTCAATCGTAAACTCTCTTGAGGGGCATCTTTATCGTGAAATCAAAAATTATTCAGCAAATTTGAATTTTATGATGCTTATTTACATGCTTGTTGCAGCAGCTCTTCCTTCTCTAGGAATAACAATGCTTGTTCTTCTTTCGGCTTTTAGCGGCTTGGGGGTAAATATTACTACTTTAGCATTACTTGTCGGTAGTTCTGCAGTTATGCAGGTTGTCATGATCGGCTATATGAGTTCAACAAGGCCGGAGATTTTTGGTGGTTAATGTGCGTCGATACTTATCAGATCAAAAGCCCTCTAAACATCAATTTATGAGGAGACTCTCAAGTGTTTATCCAAAGAAATTTTCAAAGTCCATTTCAGATCAGCTCCATTATTCTGGTACAAATTCTGATCATCGGGTTTGGCTTGGGCAGGGTCTTGTATCCTCCATTTCTATGTCTTTTTTAGTCATTATTCTCTACTTAGTATATTCAGCTATTTCAGGTAGTTCTCTAAGTCCTGCTTTTCTGCGTGTTAGGGTACCATACTTTATCATCGGGTTTTTACTGACATTTATCGCAACTCAGGCAATTCGATTCTTTAGCCTGTATCTAAAAGTTCTTGATCGAACAAGTCAGGTCGAGAAAATCCTCCCCGACTTCCTTTCGCTAACTGTATCAAACCTTCGAGCAGGTATGGCTCCATTTGCGGCATTTGTTAATGCTGCTAGACCAGAATTTGGGGAGTTCTCAAGTGAAATTCGTCTTGCTGCAGCAAGGGCTGCTGGAACAGATTCATTAATCGATTCTTTTGGCGAGATCAAAAGTGCCTTTAGGTCTTCAATTCTAGATCGAATCGTAAATATGTTTGCAAAAGGTATGAAGAGCGGTGCTCATTTATCAAAGCTTCTAACTTCAAGTGCTGAGGAAATTCGACACATCCAGGATTTGCGGGCTGAATTGGCAACTTCGACTAGAACTTATACTATATTCTTAGGGTTCATCGTTATTGTAGTAATGCCATTTTTGCTTTCAGTCTCAAACCAGTTCATTGCAGTTTTTCTTTCTATCCATGTAGGCAGTGATTCTGGTCTTGATACGAGTTCGCTTCAAAACATGCCAAGTTTTAGCGGTAATATTTCTATCACTCCAAATGAAATGTTCATGGTTTCAATACTGACTCTTCTTATGACCAATATGTTTGTCTCAGTGCTTATTGGGCTTATTGGTCGTGGAAATGCAGTTTATGGTTTGAAATATCTACCAATATTTGCCATTGCTTCAATACTAATGTTTTTTGCAATGAAGAGTATGATTTCGAGCATGTTCTCTACTTTTGGCGTTTAGAGAACCTTTTTAATGTTTTTCTGAAAAAGTACCTCGGTGATATTATAATATCTAAACTAAAAGGTCAGGTATCAACTGAATACCTTGTTATCTTGGCAGTAGTCTTGGTTATTGCATTAGTAGTAGTCTACCTAGTCGGCGGATTCTCAGGCTTGGGTGCAAGTTCTCTTGAAACAACAAGCAAGAATTATTGGGCAGGAGCATCTCCATTCTCAATTACACAGGCTAAATTGGCAGGAACTGCAATTCAGCTTAACGTGCAGAACAATGATCTTGAACAATTGACAGTTACTGACGTTTCAGTTGGTGGTACATCAGTTTTCTCAACTAGTACAACCTTTGCAAGTGGTCAGTCACAAGTTTTAACTGGAACCCTTGGTGCAACTTGTGGTGCTGTTGGTGCTCCATATCAGTACTCAAACATTACAATAACTTATACAAAAGGTACCTTAACTGGCTTGAAGGAAGTAGGTCAGAAGGACTTAGTTGGTAAGTGTTCGTAATTTTCTAATTTTTCTTTTTATCTTTTATTTTATCTTTATAGTTTTTCTTCATATAAAAAAGAAATTAAATGGGGTAATTAATCTATGGTAAAAAAGTCTTCAAAACCTAAACAAAACATCAAATCCCGTGGTCAGGTATCAACTGAATACCTTGTTATCTTGGCAGTAGTCTTGGTTATTGCAT
>CAZZKB010000117.1:0-1449 GCA_964654575.1 Microcaldota archaeon
ACTTCCGATTCCTAAGATGTTTCCCTCTAAGCGATTCTTGTGGTGCGCATAAAGAATGGTGCCATCTCCACCTATGCAAATAGTTGCTTGTGCATTTCTTCTAACGATCTGATGATTTTTTGATTTTAGAAAAGAGCGGAGTTTTTTCTCATACTCTTTTGCCCACTGCTTAGTAGGATTTGAAATAAGCTTGATTTTCATCAATAATCTGATAAACAAAAGACATTAATTAACTTCATTATTTAGACTAATTGATGGCAGTTCAAACAGGTCGGGCAGTGGATACTAAACCAAGAGATGCGCCACTGCCAAAAATAGGTGTGATTGGTATGAGTGGTGGATCACCAGTTTCAAAAGCTGAAATGTTCAGGAATTTGAGTTCTATGGGTGGTGAGATACCGCCAAGATTAAAAGCAAAGATAGTAGTGCCAGAAAACATGTACATGAAAGCTGATGAAGATGGAGCTGAAGTAGTGTTTAGAGAAACTGCAACACCACTAGCAACAGGAGATCTGGTAGCTACGATAAGAGGCGAACGAAGAATAACGCAGAGAGTTGTTGCGATAGTACCTCATGAAAATCAAGCGTGGTTTGTGTATGTTGACCCAAGTAGAAACATTAATTTCTCACATAGACTTGGCGGAATACAAAGCGACCATTTTGGATGGAACATTCTTGAGTCCAAACTATAAAACATAATTACAAGAATACTGATTTTATCATTAGTACGTCTATTAACGTGGTAATAAGTTATATAAAGTGTTTGTAACTTAAAAATGATGTGAGACAGCCAAAAATAGTGTTTGCATTCGGTGCGCATCCTGGAGCAGATCCAAAGAAAGATCCAGGCGAGAGAGACTACTTTGAAATGGCACTACGTCGAGCAATCCAAACGGCAGGTTATGAGGACAGAAAAGTAACTGTATTATTTGAATTTAAATGTATTATTGAACCGGAGCAATACTTTTCAGCAGAGAAAGCTCGTAGAATAACGGCGATAAAAAACTGGACAAATTCTGCAGTAAGGAATAAAATCAAACAAGAATTAGAGGCAGGTTTTTATCCTACTTATGACTGGTTTGATTGGGGATGTGCGCCAGTAATAGTTGAAGCCAATTCACAAAAGCCAGGAAATGTGTTAGTTGAAACTGAGCGCACTACAGATCGAATAATTGAAAATACAGTATTCGAGATGGGATATGAATCAAAAGGGGAAGTTATTGAGCCCGAAATGGCTAGAGAAACGAATATTATAAGACATGCAATAATTAGCAGTCATTTAAGAGCTCGTGAAGTTGCTGCAATGATAAATGCAATTGAAACACCAGACTCTCTCGTATTTGTTCCACGAGGTTTTGCACATAAGAACATGGTGGCAAAATTTGGTTCAGATTATGAAGTTGAAGAAATAGAAGGATCTGGTTGTGTTCCAAGATTTCAATCTGAAGC
>CAZZKB010000117.1:1549-3280 GCA_964654575.1 Microcaldota archaeon
AGAATGATGATGTTCTGGAGGTTTTCTTTCTCTGAGTCTTAATGCTGCGAGGGGTGGAATCGTCACAAAAGAAGGCCTATTTCTTTTACACTGCATGAGATTTGAACGCAGTTGACCATTTTGCTCATCACTTGCGACAGGATGTTTTCTCTGCTCCACAGCAAGGGCAGTTGCATCTGATATATCGAATCCGTTTCTACCAATAAATCCTAATAACTCAATAGCACGATCAAGAACTTCTCTTGAGCGCTCTGGTGTAGTTGTGTTAGTAGAATGCGTATACAGAGCATAAAAACAAGTCTCAAGAATTCGAAAGTTTTCCCGTGTTTGAGGCACTGGAAAAAATTTGGCTGAGATTTCGACCAATAAAGATGGACTAGCATTTTCATATAAGACCCTGTTGAGAAGCTGCGCAATTTGACCAAACGCTTGAATATCTAAACTAGTAGAACGAGTCATTTCTAAAACGGCCCTGTGCCTAACATCATCCCCTCTTCCTAAAATCGCATCATTAAATTTATCTTGAATAGTAGTCTGACCAATCATCATAATCACCTAATATCATGCTGTGACGACCAACCTTGTGGGTAGTCGACTCCTCTTCCAGGAGTTCTTGGAGTAAGACCATTACCCATAACACCTTGAGGTGTTTCGAATCTATGCATATTACTATCTAAATAATAAACTGGAGAACGACCTGTAGCAAATGTACTATAACCAGTATTGAATCCGTTGTCTTGCGAAGTTCCAAAATCGCCCGGAGTTCTTCTTGCAGTTCGAATATCTACATTTGGATATCTACTTCTTACATGCTCCATTACTTGACTATATATTTGCTGAATTTCACCTGCCTCTAAATTAGATGCGGTGTATGGTGGCTGAACCATCAAAACTGGTCTTCCATCATGACCACGCAAAAGCACAAGCTGAATTCTTAAAGCGCGCTCTCCGCCCTCACTAGTTGGAGTGCGTACGACAATCTGCCTCATCCAAGGAAGTTCGATCATACCAATTAAACCACTTGAGACAAAATGTCCAGAAGTTGGTATTTGACAAGATATTGATCCTCGCATGATTCCCATATAAAATGCATCTTCAAAGTTTCCAGTTTCCTGCATCTGATAAGTTCTATTAGTTCCGCCTTGAGTTGTTACGGTCACAGCTTGGCTGGATTCTGAGGTCCATGTGTTAAACAACCGATTGCCAGCATCAACACCATAAGTTCTAACTAACTCCTCTCTGAAACCTTGGTACTTAAATTCTAAGAATCGACCTGTTTCGTTAGCTCTAGCCGCCTCGACAAATACATCGTGTGCTCTTCGATAGTTTTCTGGTCTTGGTATAGAGTCTCCAGTTAGTTGCCCGTTTGCAAATCCTACAACATTCTGCTCAAATCTGAGCATATCGACAAACATCCTTCGATTTGCAAGTGCCCATTCGGGACTGACTCCAACATTGGCAGCATACCTGCTTGCAAGAGTACCAGCAACTTGGTCGATTGCATTATTGAAAGACTCGAATGAAAGTGCACCACTTTGCGGTGCTACTGTATCCATACTATTTGTAAAATCAACAGCACCTAAAATTCCCATATTCATATTGCGATAGAGATCATTCAACTGTCCTAATCTCTCAAATATTCGATTGCGTGAAACTGCAACTGGTTCTGGTCTAGCCGAAACATCTCCACCTAAAAGAGTAAATGATTGCGCCACTGCTCTGATATAACCA
>CAZZKB010000118.1:0-3279 GCA_964654575.1 Microcaldota archaeon
CATTTGAGCTTGATTCGCTCTGTCCATTACTATCATCATAAACCTTGCGCCTTCAAAGAACATGACTCGTGCCATCTCCTGCTTTGAGAGATTTTTAAATTGCTCTTTCTGAGATTTCCACATATCGTTAAATGCGTTTTCAAGTATTCTTTGCATAAATTCAGAAGCTGCCTTCTGCTCTTCAGCATTTGGTACATTTGCCATTTCTTGTTCTAGCTTTTCTTCTACTTTGTTTGTTTCTGTTTCGTGTTTTTTGTCAGTCATTTAAATCACATCATCTTTACAAATTCGTCAAATAAATATCGGGAATCGTTCGGTCCAGGAGTTGCCTCTGGGTGATACTGGACTGAAAATATTTGCTTATTATAATTTGCAATTCCCTCTATAGTTTGATCATTAACATTAATGTGCGTCACTTCAAATCCCTTAGGAGCAGCACGCACTGCAAACCCGTGATTTTGTGTGGTTAAGTGAATTCGATTTCGCTTCACATCCAAGACTGCATGGTTGCATCCACGGTGCCCGAATTTTAGTTTGTACGTGTCGCTTCCAAAAGCATGTGCGATTAGTTGATTCCCAAGACAAACTCCAAATATTGGTCTATAACCTTCAAGACTTCTAATCAATTTATGTGCATCCTTCAGAATTGCCGGGTCTCCTGGACCATTTGAGAGCATTATTCCATCCGGTTCGATACTTTTCACATCTTCTGAAGTTGAAAAGCTTGGAAGAAGATGAACTTCAATATTTCGAGAGGTCAATTCTTTGATCATTCCCATCTTTGCTCCAAAATCCATCAGCACAACTTTTTTCTTTCCGCCTTTGTTGAATACTTTCTGCGTTTTAGTTGTTACTTTGGAGACAAAATCAACTGATGAGTAATCAAACTCGAGCTGTTCAAGCATTTTCTTTGTGTCAATTTTTTCATCATAAGTAGTTAGTATTGCAGGCATTACTCCTTTGTCTCTAATATGTCGTACAATATACCTAGTATCAATTCCATATATTCCAGGCTTTGCAAATTCTTTCATAAATTGATCTAGTGTGCCAGTTAAATCTCGGTGTTCTTGCTGAGGACTTAGCTGTCTTACTGCAAATCCATTCACATGAATTTGATCGCTTTCTCGTCTTCGTCCACTAATACCATAGTTTCCGATTAGTGGGTAAGTAGAAACTAATATTTGGCCGGCATAACTTGGGTCGGTGAGAGATTCTTCATATCCAGTCATTGCAGTGCTAAAAACAAGTTCTCCAATCTGGCTGCATTTTTCTCCAAAGCCCAAACCTTCCAAAACCGTCCCGTCTTTTAAGACTAATGCCGCCTTCATGCAATAACCTCTCTATTTTTGCATGGATTTCTCTCAAACCCATTACAATTTACCGTAGAACTAGAAAGCTATTTCGCAGTAGCGATTTATAATTGTTTTTGATTGGATTTTTAGTTGGGCGTTGTTTCCAATTGTCGTATCTTCTTGTTTTTAAAACCCTTCGGCTCATTTTATTGGTGTATTCTATTACAATTAGGGATGTTTATGGCTAAAGTTAGAATTAGATTAATTGGTGAAGATCCAGTAGCGCTAGACAGCGTCATCACTCAGATCAAGGAATTGGCAAGAATGCTTAACATGAAATTCAGTGGTCCAGTTCGAATGCCAAGAAAGAAATTGGAAATCTCTTGCAGACGAACTCCTTGTGGGGACGGAACTGATACTTACGAGCACTGGGAGAAACGAATTTCAAAGAGATTAGTAGATGTTGAGGGCGAAGAAATCAAGCAAATCTTGAGAATCAAAGTCCCAACAAATGTATTTGTAAAAATCTCTCTTTCTTAAATTTTATCTAATCTATTTTTCTTTAACATTTTATCCTCTATATAAAATTTTGATTTTTCTTAAGTTACATAAACCTTAGTTTATAGTTTGTCCTTTGTTTGTATCATCATACATTATTTTCAAAATCAACTTGTGGTAACAGGTGTCTTTATAAGTTCTTTGTGCCTAATTAATAACTGATGTCAGCGCCAGTTTACCCTCAGAAGTATCTAAAATATCAAAAGATTGTTCCTAATTGTCAATATCGGGGCTGGATTAAAGCCAGAGAAGGAGTACAAGATCAAGGTGGTTTGCCTTCACATGTTCTTCATGATTATCTACTTCGTTCAGAACGATGGAAAAAAATGTTACTTGGAGATTACGCTGCTTGGGCAAGAGAAGTTCTAGTTTATCCTGCAGCAGGAGATGAATTCAAGAAGGGAATAGACGTAGTCGATTCTATCAAAGATAATCAAGGAAGATCATGGGTATTTCCAGCCTCAAGTATGCCAGAGCAAGCAATCGGAAGAGCAAATGTGGGCTTATTTATCGATCCAGAGCAAGTTGAAGTAGATGGCAGAAGAGTAGTAATTTTAGCAGATCCAACATCAATCATATTTCTTGAAGGATTCCTTCAGACATTATCTGCTACAGGAAAAGCAGATAAAATAACTAGAATTCCATTAGCTGTTTCAGAAAAAGTCTTGGAAAAACTTCCTGTTTCAGAAAAAAACTGTCTATACCGACTTGGTGGTGTCGGGGTGCGCCCTCTGAGTCGTTTCTCCATTCGGGAAGGCCATGGGCGAGTTGTTAATACTATTAGCGATTCCCATTTAGATTATATGGTGGCATACGTAGAACTTCAAAACCTAAAAATTGATCAGAAACTAACCTTTAGTGACTGTCTAGAGTTAGTTAGATGTGCAAACATCAGCCCAAGAGACATGTCTATGATAATTAGTATGTTTGAGAGCAACATTGATCTTTTCCGTGCAGGAGACAGACAAATTACCCCAAGTGATGTTTCGCGATTCTTGGCTTCATCAAACATTACTCCAGAGTTTAGATTTGGTCGAGCATTGGTTATTGCCGATTCAGTTGATAGTACTACAGATTTTCTTGATGTGGGACAGTCAATTACTGCCTTTGTAAAGAAAAATCCATCTATTCTTGATGCGCCCAGACTAACTCTAGACCGATACGCAGCACTTGAGCGAAGACTTTCAGAATCGTAAGTGATAAAGAACTAACTATTCCCTTTTCTTTCTGCTATCTCAACGATCTTTTCACCAAGGGACATTTTTCAACCCGCCTCGGTTTGCTATCCAATTTGCCAACGGGTGTACAATTACAGTCAATATAATAAAGAATGCTAAATTTTGCAATTCATAGAGCGTCGAGTTAACTAGCGGGTAAACTAAAATCAAAGAAACTATAATGAAAACTATGCTATCAAGAATGAATGGTC
>CAZZKB010000119.1:0-3217 GCA_964654575.1 Microcaldota archaeon
CCAACTGTCGTCAATAGAAGCGGTAGTCCAAGCGGCTCGGCTTTGAAGAAAATTCTCGCACTTCTAAGCGATAAAATAACAATGACTTCTGATAATATAACTTCCAAAAATAACGCTGTCCTAAAGGTAACTTCTCCAAGTTTAAGAAAATACAATATCACCATCAAATCAAAGACCGTACTAATCAGGCCGAATACTGCCCCAATCTTTACAATTCCTTCAATATCCCATTTTTTTGGCTTTACTAGTTCTTCATCATCAACGTTATCACTCGAAATCGCAATCATAGGAGCGTCTGTAATAAAGTTTGCTAAAATAATTTGTGCTGCTGTTAAAGGAATAAACGGTATGAATGCAGAGGCAATTCCTATGGTATAAAGATCCCCGAAATTTCCAGCTAGTGTATTGAATATGTATTTGATAACATTAGAAAATACTTTTCTTCCGCCGCTGATTCCCTGAACAACTGCGTTACGGCTTTTCTTAACTAATATGATATCTGCCGATTCCTTTGCAACATCTGTTGCATTATTGACTGAAATTCCGACGTCTGCCTCCTTTAATGCAGGGGCATCATTAATGCCATCTCCAAGGAAGGCTACTGTGTGACCTGCTTCTTTCAGTCTCTTAATGACCATGTGTTTTTGCATTGGGCTAACTCTTGCAAATATCACTCCATCGTCTATCTTTTCATTTAATTTTTTCAAGTCATCTCTAAGTGCTTCAAGATCTTCGCCTCGTACTACTTGGTTTTCGCTAAATTCAAACCCAACCTGCTTTGCTACGTTAGTTGCAATCGCAGCATTATCTCCACTAAGTAGCTTTATTTTCACATTAAGCCCTTTAGCAACTTCTAGAATCTCCTTTACGCTTTTCTTAGGTGGATCATCAAACGTAACAAACCCTATGAATTCAAGGTCTTTTTCGTCATCTTTACTTATCTTCTTCTGCTTTTCACTAACACTCTTACTGGCAACTGCAATTGCTCGTAGGCCATTTTGCCCAAGCTTGTCGTATTGTGCAGTTGCAGCATCTGTCTGACTTTTACTCATTTTACAGACTTTGATTATCGATTCTGGAGATCCCTTGGTAATTATCAAAGTTTCTTTTTCATTTTTTACCAAAACGCTCATTCTTCTTCTTTCAAAATCGAACTTGGCTCTATCAAGTATATTTACCCCAGATATCAATTGATCTAGTTTTTTATCTTTTTTACGATTTTCAATCAAAGCGTCATCAATCGGGTTAGAATGTATCTGAGCAGTGCAAATTGTTGCGTACTGAATGATTTTTTGATCTGATTTTCCAGCAATATCAAAACATTCTTCCACTTTAATCGAATTTTCAGTCAATGTACCTGTCTTATCAGTACAAAGAACATCTACATTTCCCAAGTCTTCAATCGCACTAAGCCTTTTTGTGATGACTCCATGCTTACTAAGTGCAAGTGCTCCATTAGAGAGAGTAATTGTAATTATTACTGGAAGCGCTTCGGGAGCAAGTCCAACTGCAAGTGCAATTGCAAATAATAAAGAATCGACTGGTTTTTTGCCAAGTCCGACATTAACTAAAAATATCAAAACTGCACTAACAATAATTATTTTTACCAAAGTTTTACTCATGCTCTCGATATTCTTCTCAAATGTACTCTGATCCTGACTTTGTGTAATCAACTGAGCTGTTTTTCCAAAAACAGTATCTTTTCCGGTGCTTTTTACAATTCCTTCTCCGCTTCCTGCACTTACAATTGTTCCCATCATTAATACGCATTCGTCTCCTTTACCATTAGTCGTTTTTCTCTTTGGGTACGATTCACCGTTTATCGTAGATTCATCGACTGTCAATTCCTGATCCTCTCGAAGTTCGATATCAGCTGGAATCTTGTCTCCCATCTCGATTCTAGTGTAGTCTCCAGGAACAAGCTCAATCGCTTCGATCAATTTCCATTCTCCATTTCGATATACTCTAGCACCATGTGATATCTGTTTTCTAAGTTTCTCACTTGCTTTCTCAGATTTATACTCTTGATAAAACCCAAGAAGTCCATTTAGTACTACTAAGCTAATTATGATTCCCGCACTTATCTGATCATCGAGAAAATAAGTTGCAGCTCCAACTACAAAAAGTAAAATTGAAAGCGGGCTAAGAAAATTTGATTTAATTATCCTCATTAAGCTACTTCCACTTGTCGATATTTCGTTTTTTCCAAATTTATTTTGCAAATCTCTAACTTCTTTCTCACTTAACCCTTTTCTTTCTTCCATGCTTTTCACAGCTCCATTTATCCTTATATACCTCTCTAGTCATCTATTATTTCATGGTTCATGCAATCATTTTTGACCTAGATAACACTCTTTTAGATTTTATCTCATTCAAAATTGAAACTGCTAAGGTGGCAGCCAAAGCAATGGTTCAAAACGGTCTTCCAACTGATGAGATTTCAGCTTATGGAAAGATATTCTCAATTTACGATGAAAAAGGTTTAGATTATCAAAAAACATTTCACGATGTAGTTGAGCCATTTCAGCTAGATCCAAACCGTTCTGAGCGCATTCAGCAAGCTGCAATTCTAGCATATCTAAAAAGAAAACCCGAAGTACTCCACTCGTATCCATTAGTGAAACCGACTTTACTTAAATTACGCCAGTTTTGTGCTCTTGCAATTGTAACCGATTCACCTCGAAATAAAACCTGGCAAAGATTACTTCTTTCAGGACTTGAGAATGATTTTGACGTTGTTATAACTTCTGATGACACTAAAGAGCGAAAGCCAAATCCAACTCCTTACAAATTAGCTCTTGAAAAACTTCGCATTGAGCCATACAAGTGCCTTTTTGTCAGTGATGATTCTGAAAAAGATCTAAAAGGAGCCAAAGAGCTGGGTATGCAAACCGCCTGGGCAAAATACGGATCAAGAAAAAAGACTTATCAAACAAAACCTGATTACGAATTAGAAAAATTTGAAGATTTGTTGGCTATTACCAAAAAATAATAAAAAATTCATCCCAAATTCTTGCCAGTCAATTTTCTATATGCTTCAACATACCTTTCTGTAGTTTTTTCAATTATTTCTTGTGGAAGTGCTGGTGCTGGAGGTTTCTTATCCCACTTTAATTTTTCCAAGTAATCTCTAACATACTGTTTGTCTAGACTCTCAAGAACGCCTTTATCGTATTTTTCTTTCAGCCAATATCTACTCGAATCTGGGGTCAATGCC
>CAZZKB010000120.1:0-3172 GCA_964654575.1 Microcaldota archaeon
ACCAATTCCAAATTAATTTAGAAATAGGTTGGTTGTTTTGAGCTAGATAGCTTACATCCCAACCAAGAGAGTCGAATAAATCTAATGCAGCAACAGCACCAAAAATACCTGAGTAATCCATAGTGGCTCCAAGAAAACCGATTCCGCCTCGATCGTAATGGATTGGTCTTGGATACCTAGCCTGATCTAGTGCCTCAAAATGAGCAAACCATCCAGTATACCTTGGATTGTATGTGCCAACTGATGGGACAGAAATCCATGCTGCCCCTTCACCAGCTCCACCGTACTTATAGTGACCAGCAACAACAAATACACCCTCTAAGCCAAATGAATCGATGTCCATTGGCCGAATATTGTATTGATGATAGGCATCAAGAATTACAACTACTCCAACTGATCGAGCCTTAGCTACAATGGCGTGAACATCGGGAAGAGAAAATCCGTCATCGAAAAAGGTAGTAGAAACTGCAACGATATTTGTACCTTCGGTTATGGCATCAATTATCTTTTGGGCCATATTTTTACGATCATATACATCAACAAAAGTTACATCGGAATTAGGTAATGCTGCAGCACCGCGAGTAAGCGAATGGAATTCAGAAGTCGTAGTGACAATTTTCGGTCGATCAAAACATGAAAAAACCCGATAAACAAGGTTGTAGGTATTTTGATCAAACCCTATTCTAGATGGGTCGGTAATACCAACACGACTTGCAACTAGTTTCTGAAGCCTAAATGCACGCTTAAATATTTCACCCCACTTTTGATCAGATCTAGCTGCTGCCAAATCGACATACTCTTTTCGTGCTGCAATAACCGGATTTGACCAAAGACGGTGAGAATGACCAGACAGATGAATTCTACCTCGATGCCCTTCTAAGGATTGACGATAATGAAGCTGTATGGAATTACTCACATTATTCACCATTTTACCTGGAAAACCCCAGCAATTCGAAGTTTCTGATTACTTGCATCGATGACAAGTATCGAGTCTCCTTTTTCAAAAGCAAGTGGTGAAGAGAGAGTAAGATCATTGTCAGTTACATGTCCCTCGACATATTGCATATTTGAATAAGCGAAAATCTTTCCGTGAAGATCGTCCTTGAAAAATGGACTTTTGTTAAAGCGCCCATTAACTACGTTTTCTAGTTGGAAGTCATTGCGCATAGGCACTAGCAACCCGCGCTCGGCTAAATCGCCCTTGTATGAAACTTCAAAACTCGAAACTGCTGATAATTCATCTAATTCAGAACCACCATCATAAATAGATCGAACTTCTACATCGATCTTCGAAGGAAGAATGAAAAACTTGTCTTGCTTCTTGATTTTTCCTCCCTTAAGAGCACCAAAAGCCACGTGACCCTTTGATGCGACGTTTTCGGTTTTATGAACCAGTCCAAAAGTATTTTCAGATGAAGTAGCAGAAGCTGCAAGCACTTTGTCCATTGCAGCCTTCATGTCCGGAGCTTTTTCGTATTTATCAAGCACCGTTCCGTTAGTTGGAATAGCTACTGGAGAAACAATAACTCCGTTTGGTATTTTCATAGAGTTTATAGCGACTAATAATTCGCCGATTTTTGGACTCAGCCCCTCGATAAGGAAAACTACGTAATCAGCCATTGAAAGAGAATAAAGTAGAGGTTGAATTTTTTCTGGATAGTGAGTTGGATCAACAAGCCAAATTTTCTTATCAGTTATATTAGCAGAATAAATTGCAACATCGCTTTTGGAAACTTCTTTTCCATTATTTTTGCAAAAAGTTTCACGCAATTCAGGTTTGTCAGATAATACTACTACAAACATCGTACCACCCTAGACAATTGATAGATGGCAGAGTTTAAAATCTCCTTACAGAAAGGGAAGCATGAAATGGCACTTCGCTTTTCTGATAATAGGATTAATGTTCGTTTCAAATTTGATATTTGCAGAAGTGCCAATGCATAACCCGGACTTGGACTCTCACTGCCAAAGCGGTTTCCAATGGAGTAGGGACACTGCATCTTGCAAACAAGCAGATTGTCCAAGTGGAGCTGGAAGAACTTATACTGATGATTGTAATTGCGGAGAAGCGTGGAGTCGACCTTTTAGAACATGTTATGACCCACAGCGACCTGGATTTGTAGTTTCATGCGTAGCAGCAGGAGCAGCTTGTCCGGATGAACAGAGTCAAAACAACGGCAGCAGTCAAAGTCAGTGCAATTTTGACCGAGATTGTGGAAGTGGACTAAAGTGTGCGCAAGGGCAATGCGTTAGAGTAAATGATTGTCTAGTAAATAGTGACTGCCCAATTGACTATGAATGTACAAACAATCAATGTGTTGCAGAAAGTAATACGACAATCCAAACGCAGCAATTTGGAATAAGCTGCTATGATGACAATAGCTGCACACCACTAGAAACTTGTGATCAGACAACTAAAATATGCAAGGCAAAACCAAACTTCCTTGACGGTTTTCAAGACTGGATAAATAGATTTTTCTTATCACTCTTCTCGTTTTTTGGAAACCAGCAGAGCACTAATAATCAATCAATAAATCAAAATGCACAATGTCGATTTGATTCGGACTGTAGCCCAATTTGTGAAGGGTCAAAGTATTGGCAGAGAGGCTGTAGCATACAAACGAATTCTTGCATAAAGACCTTTGAAACTGATTGCTCACAAAGTCAAACAATAGTCGGTTCACATAGTTTTTCTAAACTCTGCTCGCATAATGGTTGTGTAGATGATGATGACAGGATACATCAAAAGAAAGAAGAATTGATAGGACAAGCTAACAACTATACATCGGCGATGCAACAAGTGACAATACTGCGGCAAGCAGCGTCGAGAAATTGCCTAAGTGCACTATCCGATGTTACAAATAATTTGATAGTAAGCACAGCACTCATATACAGCATACCAAGCAGCACTGCGGATTTGTATGGTGCAACAACACAGCAGATAATAGATCAAATAAACAATGCAGTAAGCAAAAAAATGTCTGCTGAAGAATATATTGCACTAAATTGCAATGCAGTTAGAGTGCTTGACACTGAATACAGTGTGCTTTCACTAAAGAGAGATAAAGTAATGCAAGATGCAAGCACTTTTGAAGGAAGATAATTAGTAAATGCGCTCGCCGGGAATTGAACCCGGGCCGCGAAATTGGCAATCTCGAATCATACCGTTAGA
>CAZZKB010000121.1:0-3172 GCA_964654575.1 Microcaldota archaeon
TTCTTCTTTTTCTTTGACTTTGAAGCAGCAGGCTTTGCTGAAGGCTTTCTGCTGTTTCTCGACTCTTCGATAAGGCTTGAGCGCTCAGCTTCTTTTTCAGCAACTAAAGATTTCATCTTGGCAGTTCGATCCTTTACAATTTGTGAAAGTGTCTGATACTGATCGGCCATATTAGTGTCTGAGCGAAGCTTCTTGACTAAGTCTTGACTGACTTTAATCAATTCAATCATTCTTCCCTTAGAATCTTTTATTTGCTGCTCGATTTCGTGCTCACTTGTGATTGCACCTTCAAGTTCAGCGTTGTAGTTGTCAGTAATAGTCTCAAGCTCAGTTAGGTATTTCTTTAGGTAAAGAGACTCAGCAGATTCTCGTAATGAAGCCAACTCATCATCACTTTTTTCGATGTAGCGCTCGATTTCACGAACTTTCTGCTCATAATCAACGACATACTCGTTGATTAGACGCTCAACTTTAGAGATTCCCTCAAGCTCGCCTTCAAGTGATTTTAATTCGGTACCATGAGTGTCGATAACTTCGCGCAAGCTTTTGGATTTCTCATCAACTTCTTCTTTCACTTTTCTTGATTCAACTAACTCGTGCTCCATTGAAGAAAGCTGTTCTTGTATTTGAGATAGCTGCGATTTAGCAGAAGTGACAGAAGCCTCAATTTGAGAGGTCTTATTGTCTATTGATGAACTAAGGGTATCAAGACTCGAAAGACGAGATTGTTCTTCCTTAACCATTGAATCTAGGCTGCTAATGCGGCTTCTGAATTCAGCACGAGTGTTTTGTATGCCTGAAAGAATAGCATTTGATTTGAATCTTGCAGATTCCAATGCACCTCGACCATCTTCGCGGATTTTATTCATCTGGTCATGAAGCTTCTGGATTTCATCCACTTTGTCTGGAAGTTCCAAGAATCGTTCTTTTAATTCGGCAATTTTTGCCTGCTTGTCTAGAATTACTTCACTTAATGAAGCGATATCTGCCTCAATCTTACCTTCAAGAGAAGAAATTTTTTCGTGATATAACTTTGACCTCTCGCGCTTTAATTGCTCGATGTGAGCTTTTTCCTTGTTTATTTCACTTACGTATGCTGAAATTAGCTCACGAGTATCTGAACCGACAATAGGTCGATCTGAAAGGGTAGGGGGCTTTTGCTCAAGTGGCTTGAGTGGTTTAGTTAATTCAGCAAGCTTTTCCTCTTCTTCAGGTTCTGAAGTTAAAGATTGGCTTTCTACAGGTGGCGCAGAAGGCGCATTCTCTTTAGTAGCTTCTTCTGATGAACCAAGTTTAGAGAGTATACTGGATTTGATATTATCAATTGGTGAAAGTGTCTTTGATGACGCAGGAGATTTTCTTGAGAGGTGCTTACTAAACACATCCTCTGGATCTTCGATCTTGGCATATTCGACAATTGGATCTTCATCTTTGAATAGAGTTTCAGATTGAGTTTCAATTTCTGCAAAATCCTTTTTTTCAGACTCTTCTTTTGATTCTGAAACAGAAACATCAACTGGGGGAAGAGGATCTTGCTCTTTAGCATCTACCATCTTACCAAATGCTTCATCGTTTTTCTCATCAACATGTGTTGCAAAAGTAGATGGAGACTCTTCTTTCATTACTGGAACAGGAGGTTCTTTTTGAACAGGTTGCTCTGGAGAGGAAATAACTTCAGGTTCAGTTGGAGCTTCTTGAGTAGACTCATCATTTGACATACCATTCCATGAGATATAGGTTCCGCCAAGTTTGTATTTTATAGATATGTAGCCCTCGTCTTCGAGCACCGCTACCCATTTGTCAAGATTTTTTTTATCGATATTGCAGGCTTCTCGCAACTCGATTAATGAAATAGTGCCCTTATCGGCAATAGTTCGAATTAAGCGATCGACATCTGTACTAATTAACGGTTCATCTGAAGTAGATTTATCTGACAAAACGCACACCCCTCTCAAAATAGGTGTATCTTATTATGTCAATTAGGTTTTATAAAGGTATTACCACAACAAAACACGAAAAACCAGAAAATAGAATAAAAATAGAAAATTTACTCGACAACAATAGAGTAGCTGCCTGAAAGCTTTCTAACAGCTCGGTCAATTGCCTTCTTTACATGTTCAATGTTTGCCTTATAGGAGTGAACGGTAAAGAGTTGAGTGCCAGTTTTTAGACGAGCAGCACAGTCAGTTGGTCGACCAAAAGCCTGTCTCATACCCTTCTGAAGTCGGTCTGCACCTGCACCTGCAATCATCTTGTTTTCACGAATTACGTGGTGTGGATAAACTCGAACTATAAAGTAGTATGCGCCTGGCATGTGTTCTTCCATATATTTGTTTGATGATTGTCGTGCGCTTTCGATTGCATTGTCACGTAAAATGACTGGCTCATCGCTAACTACATTTACAACCATATCGAAATCTTCCTTCTTTGCACCCATTCTAAATTGGTGCAAATCTTTGTGAGGCATAGCCTTGACGAATGATTTTCTTGGTTTACTTCTTGAGAAGCGTGTCCAAGGTCTCTTTGTCATGCTTCTAACTGCTCTTCCTGGTCTTAATGCCATAAATATTCACCGATTTTAAATTTTACAATTCGGAAATCAGATAAGAAGTTTGTAAAGCAAAGAATATAAAGCTGATGGAAAAGATTAGAGTTTTATTTTAGATATAAAGTACTTGTGAAATAGTGTCGAAGTCATCTCTGGGTGAAAACAGACTGCAAGATAATAATTACCCCCAACAGATTGTTCTGATGCGATAACTTCATTGTTTCTAATTGCAATAGATCGGACATTAGATGAAATAGAAAGGATTCTTGGAGCACGAATGAATACAGCATTGATAGATCCCAATGAAGTTTGCAATTTTTCTTCAAATGAATCGATTTGGCGACCATAAGAATTTCGATCGATTTCGATATCCATCAGTTCTAGTGTTCTCTGATCAGATTCTTTATTATGAACAATTTTTGCAAGCATGATCGCACCAGCGCATGTTCCAAAAATTGCTGGAATTTTTTTGATTTCTTCAAACATTCCTTCTCGCTCAAGAAGCTTCTGGAAGACAGTGCTCTCTCCACCAGGTATGATCAGCCCATTAAGATCCAGAAGCTCCTCTTTAGTTCTGACTTTGATAATTTGACAATCTAAACCTAATTCATTAGCAGCTTCTTT
>CAZZKB010000122.1:0-3150 GCA_964654575.1 Microcaldota archaeon
TACTGACTGTGATTCATGGAAGAAATGTGACACTGCTACAAAGAAATGTCAGACTCTTCCAAGTCGCTGTGACTTAGATGGTGATTGTGAAAATTATCAGGCATGTGATGTAAAAACTCACTACTGCAAACCAAAGGTTGGCTTCTGTATTAACGATGACAATTGCGATAAGAGCTGGTCTACTTGCGACACTCAATCGAAGAGATGTGTTGCAAAACAGAGCTTCTGTGCTCAGGACAATGAGTGTAATCCTTGGGAATACTGCTCATCAAGTTCGCACAAGTGTACTGCAAATGGTGGTCGCTGCTCAAGCAACGATGACTGTGGCTCTTGGCAAGTATGCAGTGGTGATCACTACTGCTCAAGAAAGGTTGGCTTCTGTGATATGGATCGCGACTGTATTAGTGGTGAAGTTTGCAATCAGGTAACTCACCGCTGCCAATAATTTCTTTCAATTTTTTCTTTTCTAAATTTTCTTCTTAATTTCATTTTAGTACTGCTTTTTATCCTTGCTCTACTAATACCAATTGATGCCCTTATTGATCGAATATTTTTCAGAAGCTGAAGAATACGTTCGAGAAAAAAAAGAGAAATTAAAGGAACTTGAACTTCAATTTAGGCGCGTTTCTGATAGCGATATCAAAAGAGAAATCAACATCATTTCAAGGGAAATTGACAAAAAACTCTCTGAAATAAAAGATACTATTTTGCTAAATTTAGACGAATTTAGATATTTACAAAAATATTATCCAAATCTCTTTTCAGTGTTTGTAGAAGATCAATATATCGGCCCAACAATCTCATCTAAATTGTGGCTTCTTGAAGTTAGGCGTCTTTCACCAGAAGAAGCATCTATCCAACTGCAGCAGATAAAGCAATGGCGTGACTCACTGCGTGATGCTAAAAAGATGCTAAAGGGCTGGTATGGTAAAGTCGAATATCGATCTTTTGTTGCAACATACCCAATCTTGCGGGGCATCATTAATTCTGATATGGAAAAGGAAGATGTTCTTGAAGCAATTTCAGGGCTTGATAAAATGTTCAAAAAGCAGGGTTGGGCATTGTTGATTAGTGATTCTTTGATAAAAATTCCACTCTCGCGCTACGTTGATCTATTAAAACAGGCTGCATATGAAGAGCGTCTTGCATTAGATAAGACAAAAAAGACGGCAGTGCGCGGTACAGTTGCCGAAGCAATTAGCAAAAAAGAATACGATAAGGCATTTAAGAAAAGGCTACACTACGAACTGATGATTCGTCAAATTCTGTTATCCAATCCAGAGTACCTGCGTTCAATAAAAAAGAATAAAAGTTGGCTTTCATCTAATAAGAAAACTGTTCTATCAGCAATCGCAAGTACTATAACTCCAAAGACTGTGCGAGAGAAAGCATGGTTCGATGAAATGAAAAAGAAGGTCGGTTCAGATGGAAAATGATCAACTCATTTCAGATGCCCTCTCTTCTTTCGACACGATTATTCAATCTAAAAAAACTAAGTCGTTAAACAAGAAAAAGAAAGGGGCAAGGAAAGAGCTCCTATGTCAGAAAGAGCTAGAGCGAGAAGGGTGGCGAGTGATATTCAAATCTATGACCGTCAAACTTGGCCCAATGTTTCGTGGCATCGATGTAGCCGATATTTTCGACGTGATAGCAGTAAAAAACACGCAATGGAAATTCGTTTCAGTTAAGCATTATTCAAGTGCTCAAACAAAATATCCCGCTCATCAGAGTGAACTTCGAAAATTCATGGTTGATCACGGCTTAAATGGCATGTCGTTTGAACTATGGATTTGGCACAAACCCGCTTGGAGTGGAAGAGGAAAAAATAAAGAATGGATAACTGCACACTTTGAAAAAATTATCATTTAATATTAGAATTTACTCATTTCATATTCAATTTTTTTCTTTGATTCATCGCTAATTTTCTGATCATTCTTGATCAATAATGAATATGAATTCATGAGCATACTCTTTGCCTTTTTTGGATTTATCATCATCGCCATTTTCAAGTATGTGCTGCTCTCAGGTCTATCAAGCATCATATAGCTGATTGCGATTAAGAACGCAGAATCAAGATCTTTATGATCTAATTTTAGTGCATGCTTAAAACATTCTATTGCATGTTCAAAATCGAGCAACTCAAAATAAACCATTCCCCTCATGCCGTGATATTTAGGTACTTCTCTAATCCTTAGTGCTCTCTCAAGGTATTCAAGTGCGCTTTCATACGCTTTGTTTTTTAGGCATATTACTGCTCTTAGGTACCAAAGTTCGTCATCATTTTTTTCTTTTGAAAGTAGTTTATCTAATTCTAATCCAGCCTCGCGATATTTTTCTTTTGAAATAAGTGACTTGATTAGAGAGAGCTGTTCCATGTTTTATCTGCTGTGCCTAGCTTTATAAAGAGTTTTGTATTAATATTGTGTTTAGTAGTGGTACAATGGTGGAAGCATTTAAAGAACAAGAAATCACTTCGCAAACTCGAAGATCAGAGCTAGATGTAGTCCCACAAAGAGTTCAGAATCTTCCACGTCTTGAATTATCTGTTCATCATCCTGATCAAAGTGTTTTAGAGGTTGCCAGGAGCCTTCGTTTAAGTTCTGAAGGTGGTTTTACTTCTTCTGCTCAAGCTGATCTTTCATTGAGAATGGCAGCTGCAGTTGATTCGCTTCATTTACAGGCTGGCTCGAACCTTTCAACTCGCTTTGCAAGAATGGTTAGTGGTGCTACGATTTAGGCAAGAATTTTTGAGAAATCTAAACCAAGAATAGGAAATCTTTTTGTTATTGCCCTTATTTCTTCAGCAACAGCTTCTACTAGCTCAGAGGGTTCAAACCTTTTATCTGGGTCTTTTTCCAAACACTTAAGTGCTATTCGTTTTAGGCCTTCAAACTCTGTCAATACGTATATGTCTGCTGGTATTTCGTTTAAATGCTTGTTATAATATCCTGCTTGATCTATGGCATAAAACGGTCGTCTTTTTGCCAATATTTCGTAATATACTCCACCTAAACAATACACATCTGCTCGCGAATCTACTGGCTTCATTTCTATCTGTTCTGGAGATATGTATCCATCTGTTCCTACTATCGCTCGTCCAAATGGCTCTCTTCCATCTAATATGGAAACTCCAAAGTCAATTAGTTCTAC
>CAZZKB010000123.1:0-3148 GCA_964654575.1 Microcaldota archaeon
ATCCATTACATGTTCGTGATTGTGCATTGATCGGATGCGATGTTGTAACTATGCCCTTTGATGTTTTAGAAAAAATGTGGAAGCACCCACTAACTGACGCTGGCTTTGCAACTTTCAAAGAACATCACGCAAAATCAAAGAAATAACTTATTCTTCTTTTTTCCTTATTTTACTTATCGCTGCTCCAACTATCATCACTGCACCAAGTAGTCCATCAAATTGCAATCTCTCTTCAAGCGGCTGGGTCGTATTCATTTGATATCTATTAATGGCAACTCTAATTCCAAATTGTCTTGCGTCAATTTGTCGCTCCGTGCTAGCAAGTGCTTTGTCCATCTCTCGTGACTCTTCTCATCTCATCAGTAATCTCTCATCACAAACACATTTGTTATCTAGTCTAAATAATCCAGCCCACATCTCTGAATTATACCTATCTTGTGCTATTGTGTCTCGAGCTAAGCTAACTAGGGATCTAACTCTGGACAAATCTTCTGTATATGCAACAATCGGAGCAACTATCGATTCTGCGCTCTGCAATTTCTGATATGTGTTTATTCCATCTTTTATTGCACAATATCTCAAGAGTCCAACTACTACTTTTAGGGGTATTTTTCTATTGCCTTAGGGGAGTCTATTTATCGCTTCGAATGTTTTGTGTCTATATGGCATGTTTTTGTTCATTTTTGTGCTTTTAAAATTAACTCATTTTTATGCCTTTGTTTCGCATTGTTTCTCTTATGTCATTTGTCGAAACAGTTTCCGAATGATTTAAGAAGCCGATTTTTGATATACTATCTGATATTCATGCGAGAGTCAATTCCACTAACCTGGAGAAGGATTCCAGAACGTTATAGATTATTGGGTGTTAAGTGCGACAATTGCAAAAATTGTTACTTTCCAAAAAGGCCTGTCTGCCCACAATGTCGAAGAAAGGGCAAACTAAACGAAGTTGCATTTGGCGGAAAAGGCAAAGTAATTTCATTTACTGAAGTTTCTGCACCTCCTGAAGGGTTTGAAGAGCAAGCACCTTACTTGTTAGCAATAATTGAGCTTGATGAAGGCGCTCGACTTACTGCACAAATCGTTGATGCTCATTTAGCTGACGTAAAAATCGGATCTAAAGTTGAGAAAGTCTTCCGTGTTATTCAGAAGGATGACCCTGAAGGTCTTATCCACTACGGGTTCAAGTTCAAATTGGCAAAATAACTATTCTTTTTCCATTTAAACTCAGAAAATCCTTTGGCAAGCCAGACTTTCGGTTCTTTTTCATTTTCCACTTTTTGATATTTCATTTCAATTTCGTATGCTGGCACTTCAAATTCTTGTTCATCAAAAACTATTTTTTCCATTCCAATATACTTTGGCTCTCCTGGGTCAGCCCATATTCCAGTTTGCGCATGCAATCCGCTTATTATCTGATTAATCGGTTCGCTCCGGTTTGAACAAATCACGCTTGGCAATTTCCATTTATCGTCTTTACAAATATGTAGTGTTTTTCCATCTTCATTATTGACTCTCGCATACAATATTGCTCGAGGACGATTACTCTTATACCATTCATTTTTGCTCATAAGTTTGCCTCGTCTTAAGTATCCATTGTGTATTTCTGGCAATTTTGTATTGCTTTGCGGCTTCAACATCCAGCCACTTAAAAGAGCTAAATTCGCTTGAGGGGTTTGCCCTTCTTTCTCTGGCGATTATTTTGAAGACTAGAACCGGAACAAAATTCTTTTTCTTATTAGATCCAGCATTTACACTTCCTTCGTAAATTATTTCGCCAACTTGGCCTTCAATCCCAGTCTGTCTTTGAAACTCTGCCTTTATTTCTGCAAATGGGCTCCTGCCCGAGTAAACTATACAGCTTGGAAGCTCTAATCTCTCCAAGCCGCTACTATCAGTTCGAATTAGGAAAAGGTATCTTCCGCCATCTTCAAGAGCTCCAACTACAAGTGCTTTGATTATTGGCTCTAGTGTTTTCATCTTGCGGGTTCTCATTCTGTTCTACTCGTGTATCTTTGTCCACATTTCTTTAGCTAGCTTTCCAGTTCTCATAAATGTGTCGATTTGACCTTCCGCTTTCTTCTTATTTTCTCTATGTTGTTTTAGGAAAGCATTTATTTTTTCGATCAAAAGCATTTTCATCTCACCAGAGAGCATCTTGCCAGATCGGTAATCGTCATGTATTTGTTTTAGTCTAACATCTTCTGGTTCAAAAAGAATCGAAAGCCACTGGTACGGTACGTCAATACTTGTATCTCCACCCAGTTTTCGATGCTCCTCAAGTGTCGCCCGACCGCTTGAGAACGCATACTTATTGACTTTATTTTTGACTGTTTTTTCATCATCTGTGAGCAGTATCGCAGTATCTTGTCCGCTGCTTGAGCTCATCTTTCCATCAATCCCCTGAAGTGGGGGAAGGAATTTGCTGTGAATTGCCGCGGTTTTTAAGTATCCCATGCTTTCAGCAATGTCTCGCTGTATCCTCCAATACGGATCCTGATCTATCGCGCATGGAATTAGGCATCTTTTCTTTTCGAAGAAAGTCGGGACTACTTGGTATGCTGGATAAAATTGCGCTCCAATGTTTGTTGAGTCGTCAAATCCAAACACTGCCTTAGCAGTCGAGCCAGTAATCTTTCTAGCAGTCTTCATCAACAGTGGATATACATTTTTCACATACTCGCTATCTTTGAAGATGAATGTTTTTTGTGGATCGAAGCCTAGTGCAATTATATCAAGAATATTGTCCTGCGCATTCTTCTGCACTTCCTCCCAAGTGTACTCTTTTTTGAAAAGGAATTTTTCATCATCAGTTATTTCGATGTATAAATTCACTCCAAATGCGTCCTGTAGCCATTTGGTAAAAAGTAATGGAACCAAATGTCCTATATGCATCCCCTTACTTGGCCCTCGTCCAGTATATAGGAAAAAGCCTTTTCCAGATTCCAAATCTTTTAGTACTAAATCGAGGTCTCGGTGTGAAAAGAAAAACTCTCGCTCGAGCATATGATGAAGCTTGCCTCTGGCAGATTTCTTCATCCTTTCTTTTATTTCTGGAGAGATTCTGCTAGTTCCAAATTGTTTAGTTAGTTTATCATAATCTATTGAGCCTGAGACTTCCCACGGAGTAACTGTGAATTTTTCTTCT
>CAZZKB010000124.1:0-3139 GCA_964654575.1 Microcaldota archaeon
GGTCAAGATGGTCTAGTCAATGTCTTAGGTATAATCCTTGGTGTTGCAACTGCGACTAAATCAACTAATCTAGTTCTTCTTGCTGGTCTGGCTGCAACTTTTGCTGAAAGCGTAAGCATGGCTGCCGTTGCATATACTTCTACGCGTGCTGAAGAAGAGCACTATCAATCAGTAGTAAAATCTGAAAAAGAGCAAATTGAAAAGCGCCCAAACGAAGCAAGGTCTGATATTGAGAAAATTTATTCATCTAAAGGCTTTAGCGGCTCACTTCTAGATCAGGTTGTCGATAAAGTCTGCTCGAACAAAAAAGTTTGGCTCACTACAATGATGCGAGAAGAACTTCATCTAGAAGATCCTTCTGAAAACATGAGTCCAACTAAACAGGGAATAATTGTTGGTGGCAGCGCAATTATTGGTTCACTAATTCCAGTCGCGCCATTCTTCTTTGTGGGTGTTGAGCCGGCAATCAACATTGCCTTAGTTATTTCAATGTTAACTCTATTCCTCGTAGGTGCTTATAAGAGTAAAATCACCTCTGGTAGCTGGCTTAAGGGCGGGCTTGAATTGATGATTATTGGTGGAGCTGCTGCACTTGCTGGTTGGTTAGTTGGTGTGCTCTTTAAGGTTCAAGTCTAATTCTTTAAGGTTTTTAATGACTTCCACTCATCAACACTATTATTAACAATGGGTGGGTTATTGAAATATCGAGTTTTTGGTGGGGCTGCTATTAGCGGGACGGTATCTTCACTTTACGATACATTTGCTGGTAGATCTTCAAAAGAATCCCGTCGAGATCCAACAAACAAATTGTCTAGTGAGCAGAAAGAATTAATTGCCTCAGCAATTGGAGTTAGTATTCTTGATCGAAAATCATTTGCTGTTTTTGAAAAAATGCCTCCAGCAGTAAGAGAGCTTCGAATTGCCAATGCAGTTTCAGCAAAATGGGGAGAATGTAATTTTGCAGATGCTGATGATTCATCAGAAAAAGCAAGAGCGTATTCTCCAGAATTCCTTGCAACAATTGAGCGATATGAAGCTGCTGCTAGGACTTTAATTTCTGATTGTGGGCTTGAGCCTGCATCTGCGCTTGACCGGGTTGCTCATATAAAAGATCCATCCAAACTAACTGCATTTCAGAAACTTGTTGTTTCGAAAATAATGCTGGTTGCCGAAGATAAAATAAGTCCTAAGACTATGGTCGATTTTTTCGAGACTATGCGAAAAATTCCCGAAGAAGAGCGAAAGTTCTATTGGAAGAATTGCGTTTTGAGTTTAGTTACTCTTGGAGATTTAGCTCACAAATTACAATACGGTGAAAATTTAACTGTTCAATCATTTAATCGAGTCGAGCAAGAACTTATTGCATCAATGCTTGGGAAATCAAGTTTTGTCGAATCTGATCTTCCACAAGCAAAGACAGCTATCAAATTAAAAGATGTTGAAACTTCTAGAACTACTCCAATTAGTCGGATGAAGTTAGTTCAATTGGCTCTCATGTCAGCACCTCTTGGTGGTACTGCTGATGACCTCTGGCAGGTTGCACAGCTAGCAAATGAGTATCAAACAATGCTTGATTTTGCAGGTTTGTTATCTTCAAAAATGTCCTTCTCAACTGATTCAGGTGTGGCATCTGTTTCCTCAATTGGTCAAGATCATGCACGCGATGGCGATGTATGTCAAGATTCTATGGTATCTGTCAAGATTACTCGAAACGCTTCAGATCCTATCTATATAGATGCCGTTTTTGATGGCATGGGTGGACATTCTGGCGGGCGAGTTGCAAGTACTATTGCTTCAAGTACACTTGGACTATGCGCAGCAATTGGACTGATTACAAATCCAGAAGAGGCAAGACGAGCTCTTGTCTTGTCTGATTTTGCCATATTTATGAAGACTGTGGTCAACCGACGCCTTAGTGGTATGGGAACAACTGCAGCAGCATCGTTTGTTCGTGGGAGAGAATTTTATGGTCTTCACACTGGTGATGCATCATATACTGTATATTTAGATGAAAATATCTTGTTTAAGAGTATTGAACATTCTCCTCTTGTTGGTCTAGCTAAAGCATCTTATAAAGGCGATAAACCTTGGGAGTCTCTTAGCTTTGCTGAAAAATATGCATATTTGACTTCTGAAGATGCAATAAATGCCATTAAGCCATACTTGGGCGGGCCACTAGGTGTCGATCCAGGTTCGGCTCTAGGTACTTCCACTGCGAAGATCGAAATAAACAACTCTTATCCTGGTCCAGTTATCTTACCAACTAATGCTCGCGTGCTTGTTCAGTCTGATGGAACTGGCGACATAGTAAGTGATGCTGAAGAAGGTCAGATGATTAGTCAGTCAGATTCTCTTATACGTGCCTTGCGAGAGATTCATCGTTTGGCAATGAATCGATCTGATAAAAAAGAAGATGACAAATCCATGCTTTTGCGGCAGGTTTAGAAATCCTTGGCAATAGATATATTTGCTAGTTTTATTGCCTTTATTCTGAACTCGGGGTCTGAAGAAGGCTGTTTTAGTTAATTTTCGTTTAGTTATCGAATGTAGGGTGTTATAGAAAGCTTTAAATAGTGGTTTATCCATATTTATACATAAAGTATCATTAATGTGTGATCCGTGAGGTTTACTCACCGATCACTTTTTAGGGGTGGAATGAGTGGTTCGAGCGAGAAATAATGATCAGAAATTGGCTATTGAGGAAAGAGCAAATGCTGCAACAACTAAGATTCTTGATGCTCCAGGGCGTCAATTGGAAGCAATTACTGCTCAAGCTCTTCTAGAAAGTCTTAGTGCACAAGGAGTCGAATCGACTCAAGTTGGTGCTACAGAAGCTAGCCTTGCAGCAGCAATTGCTGCTACTGATTTAGTAGCTCCAGTTTTAGCACAACTTCATTCTTTAGTTCCTGAATTGGCAAATGAGCACAAAGTACCAACCACTGTTTCTGCAAGATTTAAATCTGATGATATCGCAGTTGGTACTGATTTTGATTCAGCAGTTAAAGCTGGTTTAGGATCTGTCGAATTTGTAGCAACTGGTGCTTCTGGCGAAGTAGCAATTCCACCATCTGATTTTGTAAAGAGTGTTTTTGGTCCAGTTCTTGAACTTGCAAATAAGCTTATTTCAACGCGAGCTGGT
>CAZZKB010000125.1:0-3112 GCA_964654575.1 Microcaldota archaeon
TCCACCAACTTCGATGATAAGAACATCTGCTTTAGTCTCTGATGCAACTTTTTTGACCCTCTCTTTTATCTCATCAGTTAGATGAGGAACAAATTGAACATCTCGACCTAGATACTCGCCCTTGCGCTCTCTTTCGATGATTTTCTGGAACAACTTGCCGCCAGTAATGGAACAGCTTCCTGGAATTGATTGATTTAGAAAACGCTCGTAGTTTCCAAAATCCATATCGACTTCAGTCCCATCATCAAGAACGAAGACTTCACCATGTCGAAATGGATTCATCGTGCCGCAATCGACATTTAAATAGCCATCAAATTTGATTGGAACGGCACGAAGACCTCTAGCAGAGAGTAATTTTGCAATAGAAGATGAGACGATACCTTTACCTAAGCCGGACATGATTGAGCCGGTAACAACAATAAAACGAGTTTTGTCTAGCATAGGTAAAAGTAGTTAGAACCAATTTTTAAATGTTGAATTTTGATTAATAGAAAATCAAACTTTAACTTCGCAAAGCACTCGCGTTCCAGTTAATTGCGGATCGATTATCGAGTGATTTGGACTGAACTTGGCTCGCAATTGAACTTTTGTTCCTGGTTCAACTCCTCGATCGATCAGATTCTTTGAAAGTGTTTCATAGAAAGAGTGAATTATTGTATCATCAAGAATTGCCCGAACCATCTTTAATGAAATTGAAGTTGAAATATTTGACAGGGGTTTGAGGAGTTGCTTACCATCCTTTTCGATTGCCTTATAGAAAAGAATTTCCACTTTTTCATTTGCTGCCGCGCGAACCAAATCTCGATTTGTTACCATTTTTATCCCTAAATCCTATTCAAAACATCCTTAATTCCATCCACTGCCATGTTGCTCACGATTAATGGAATGCGCTCTTTTTCAGCTATCTTTAGAGCTAATTTGTCCACCCCTTGCGTATCTATATTGTGCAACACAATTGCTGATGGCTTAGATGAACTAACTCGCACCACTGCAAGTGGACTTCGACCGGAACTGACTTGAGTGAATATGAAAACACGTTCATTTACATTGCCATAAAGGTTTTGGAAGTACGAAAATGGCATTTCCAAGATTACCTTGATGCTGTCGATTAATGTGTAGCCATAGATCTTCTTTGATTCAACTAAGTCGTGATTCATGATGACCTTTCCATCGATCAATTCGACAAAATCTTTTAGTGAAATAGATCTTGCAAATTCGTGAACTTCAAAATATTCGCTAACCGGCTTTTGCTTTTCAGTTAGTTTTTGAGTTATTGGGCCACCTTTTAGTTTGTCAAGCTCAAAAATCGCCATAACAAATCTTTTGATGACTGCTGTGCCAGGAGACTTTCTCCGGTTTCCCTCATAATCACTAATAGTTGAGACTGTGATTTTCAAATGGCGAGCTAGTTCGACTTGGGAAATGCCGAAGATTTCACGCCATTTGCGCATTGTTGCTCCTGGATCAGTAGAAAGAGATATTTCGCCAGCTATCTCCATCATAATTTTTTCCATACAGATGAGTATGTAAGGCTCGTTTTAAAAAGATATTTCGTCTTTTGTCAATTACTAGTTCGACAGCAGATAGAGTGGGTTTAATACCCCTTCCGAATAATTTTTCATTTATGCCACTAGACATATTCGGAGAATTTTTCAAATTCATCAGGCCAGATATTTTCTATAGCGCGTCGGTTGCATTTGTCGCAACATTTCTTTTGTACGAAATGCCACAAACACTAAAGTTGATTAATGATCAGGAGCGAGAAACGATTTACCCACAAAAGGGCAGATTGGTAGACATTTTCCTTTTCATAGTCGGACTAGTTATGATGCTATTTATGCTAATCGGAGACAACTTAGAGAAGATAATGAACGTGATGAAGATGCCGGGCATAATGGCATTGTTCTTGATCGTCTTTGTGTGCTTAATTATAGTAATAATATTTACATTCCTTAGAAATGCTTTCAAAAGGCTTGAGGGCGGACTTTCTGCTTCGACTTTCCTAGTACAATTTGCAATAGATTTCTTGCACAAGGCGTTTTACCTGACATTAAGCCTGATTGCAGTGCCAGTAATTGGATATTTCTTAGTGGGCTTTGTCAAATAGACAAGGTTATAAGCAAAACGAAGCAGATTATCTTTTGGCAGCAATGACGAGACCGTCCCAGACACACGCCGCAAGGCTATGACGAGGAGAGTAGCTACCGAGTTGCCGTTTTATCTTTAAGCTAATTCTTAATTGTGGTAAAGATTAAAAAGACGTGGACACATAAATAATGTTATGGGTGGACGAATGGGAGAAATGCCTCAGGAGAGGTGCTTGAAAATAAATCTGCTAGCGCCCCGTAGAACACCAAAGCCATTAGACCTAAGGAAAATGGTGCCTCTAGATTCTGGACTGATGAGGAGTACTAAATATGGCGAAGTTGAATTAGCGAATGATGCAAAAGAAATGCTGAGAAGAGATCAGAGATATCAGGCTTTAGCTGCAAAATTAAGGCTTTTTCAAGAATGTGGAGAAGACATAGAGTTCGGAGCCAGAGTCCTAAGAAGATACGTAAAAAAAGATTCAAGAATAAACGATGAGGAAATAGCAAAATATAAGATAGTTTTAGATACCCCAGGACCACCAGCTAACTGTGGGGATGGATTGCGGTTTCCAGAAAGATTCCATCATGCAAAATATATTCTCGGATTAGTTAAGGATAGTGATTTGATTGCTACATTAGGATTCCAACCGTCAGAAGGAGCAATAACGGTAATCCAAATACAAGGAATTTCTGGCAAAAAAGATGAGCTTAATCTAATAAAATGGGAAAGAGTTATGCTGACAAGCTTATTTGATTGGGCAAAATCGCATGGTATACCTCAGGTAAAGGTTCTTGCTGCTGAAAACAATCCATTAGTTATATATAATGAAGGTGGGCTGGAACATGCCAAATTTTTATATAATATTACAGCCCACAGATGCGGATTTAGACTTGATGAGGATGGAAATTATATAAGAAAGACAATTGATAGCATTTAATCTCCTTCTTTCTTCTTCTATATTATGGCAGAAGAAAAATTCACAGTTACTCCGTGGGAAGTCTCAGGCTCAATAGATTATGAT
>CAZZKB010000126.1:0-3106 GCA_964654575.1 Microcaldota archaeon
TTGTGCCAAAGAAGAACGCATCTCCTGAGACATTGATTGCTGTGCTGTTTGAGAGAGTGTTACTTAGAGAAGTATTGGTATTAACAAAATAAAATGCACCTGTTGCACCACTGATATTTAAGGCAAAAACGTTTGATAGTTCATTTGGACCAATACTGCCAATAAAATAAAATGCATTTCCACCGATGTTTGTCGCATTTGAATTATTGATAAACGATAAATCCGTGTTTGTAAATGAATATGCACTGCCCCCATTATCATGTGCAACATCAAGAGTAAGTTCATTTTGAGTATTATTGACAAATGTAAACACGTCACCAGAATTGTTGTAGGCAATGTTATCTTCTAGAGAATTGTCAGAAGTTGAAATAAAACTAAATGCGTTGGCATTGTCATGAGCAGTGTTTCTGGAGAGATCATTTTCTCCAGTATTGATAAAGTAATAACCATCGATCGAGTTGTTCTTCGAAGTAGTGTTTGTAATAATAGTTGGTTGAGCACTTTCATTTGTATTTTGAACAAAAACACCATACGAGTAATTTGAGATGCTTGGACAGTTTGAGATATTGACGCCAGAAGCAGGAGAATCGACAAAAATGCCGACAGTTACTCCGCCAGTTCCATTATCAGTTATGTTAAACCCATTACAATTGAGTGAAACAGCCGAGTCGTTTATCACAATACAAGAAGAACCAAAAAGATTTGGATTTGGTGCCCCTTGAATATTTTGACTTAGATCATATGACCCTGTAGAGAGTACGGAACAAGATGAGATACTTGCCGAAAATGACAAACTAACAAAGACCAACAATACAGACAATAATAATACACTAAAGCGCATAGGAAAGGATTCACAATATTAATTTATAAAGAAAATTGAGGAGATAGAGTGTCATTTTCGTCTTTTGTTTTTAGAGGTTTTTCTAATTTTACCCTTGATCTTTTTTGAAGCAGCAGATTTTTGTTTCTTATAAGGTGGCAACCTCTCGACAATTAATAGCTCGTCAGCAACTGCCAAGTGAGATTGGTTCTTTCGATATTGTGCAAAAAATGCTCGAATTGACGATATAGGTTCGACAAATTTTCTCTTAACAGATAGCGCATATACAAAGCCTTTCTTAATCTTGAATTTACTGGATTTGTGAACTTTTTTAAAATTTTCTACGTTGTTTTTCATAGACGCTGGAGGGCCACGAACTTCCATTGTTTTTGCAAGATGTTCCTTTTTGATGCAAATGGCAATTGAAATTAGATGACGAGTATCATCGGCAATGATAGATACTGGCTCAAATTCTTCCATCGCTCGCTTAAGTTGACCAAAGAACTTTCTGATTTGTCCCCAGATAACATCGTCGACAACATCAGAAGGTTTCGGAAGTGAAATTAGATAGACGGACCCGGATTTTGAAAGTTTAAGAAGCTTTGAATCAAATGATTCTGGAGGCTTGAGGAACATGTTTTCATTTGGAGATTTGAGAAATTTTTTTGACAGATCGATAAATGAAACAAGGCTGTCAGCAGAAACTGCCGCCGCGACATTTCGCTCTGGATCAGTTGGATCAACAAATACAAAATTTCCCAATTTCTTGTGGACTTGAGCTTGGGATGATTTTGAAATATAAACTTTGTTTAAATCAAACAAAATCGATGAACTAGCCTTCCATTTAGAAGCAGATTTCATTAGATTAGTAAAACTGCCAAATTGAATGATGAGTAATTCGCATAAATAACCTGAAAAGCCTTGAATTTTTATCTCTGCCCCATAGAGAGAGTTCGATTTAAGAAATGCCTTAAGCAGAAGAACTTCCTTTATTGAACCGGATGGAAGGGATGAATTAACGAATTTTGTATGTAATACAGATCGATCTACTGCACTAAGTCTTTCAGTTGAATTTTCGATTTTGTATGCTGGAACTAAGTCTACACGTCTACCATCAAAATGAAAACGCACATATGGATGCTCAGCATAACTTAACTGATGAGGTACCCCTGGAAAAGAGTGAAGAAAAATATTTGTAATTATTGACTTTAGATTTTCCTTAGGTGTAGAACTTGGAAAAAGAACGAAAACGTCGATATCTTTTTTATTTCTTAGGAAAGTTCTCTTGGCAACTGAACCAGTTAAAACTGCAATGCATCCGACAAAGCCAAGATCATAAAGTGAACTATTTATGATGGAAACAATCTTGTTTGCTACTAGAATTTCGTCATTAATTTCTTCCTCGCTTGGCTGAATTTGAGACAAAACGTGGCTGAAATCGAATTTTTTCATATAGGTTTAGGTCGCATCAATATTTTAAAAAGGTATAAGAGAATTCAACTAATGCGAAAGTTATTGTTCCTCGGATTGTTGATATTAGCTGGTTTGATAATATTTGGTTGTGTTGAGCAGAAAAACTATCCTCTTTCAAAGGCAGAAATGATGAGTAGTTCAAATGACAACGACATAAACCAAGACGGAATTGCAGATTATACGATTATAGATTACAATCCTATTGCAAATACAGCAGCGAAATTTAGCCTTACAAGGCAAGTTATAGTAACAACAATAAGTTCATCCAATTTTACAAGTTATAAGAGAAACATAACTGACGCAGATATACATAGACTAGATCAGGAAATAGATGATTTTGTTCGCACAAAAGACGCTGCAATAAGTACTTGCAATGCAAACCTTGGATTAATTAGCCAATGCGGAGACATAAAAACTTGCTCGGCTTTCTGTAGCAGCAACTCGCAACAATGTAAGAGACTATCTGCAGATTATGATAATGTTCTTTCAAGCTCGATTCTCTCATATGTTCAGCAGAATAAGAAAATTACTGACCTTATAATTCAAGTTAAGACACTCGAACCAAGACTTAGAAGTGGAACCGATGCGGAGAGAACTGAAGTTCTGGAAAAATTGACAGAAATAAAGGATGCCATTTCTGAAATAGAAGCAAATCCAATATACGTAAATAGTGCGATTAAATTATGTTCTGAGAGAGACTTTGGACTTGACAAGATAGACAATGCAATTAACTATATAGGAACAGAAGAAACACAAAAAGTGCAGTATAAATATAGAGTGCTTGAACTAGTAAAACCAAGTCAATCTAGTGGG
>CAZZKB010000127.1:0-3091 GCA_964654575.1 Microcaldota archaeon
ATAAAAGAAGAATTATATTCAAAAATACTTATCTCCGGCAGCTAAAATCATAACTTATCTTCTACTTGGAACTATTCTATCTAGTCCTCTTGCTACTCTAACAAATCTTGCACCATTAACTCTTCCTGTAGTGTCAATTGTATATCCTGTTAAGCTCGCATTAATCGGAGGGGCATAAACAACATCTCCTAAAACATCGGAAATTAACTCTCCTATGCTGTATCTTCTCGGATTCCGTCCAGTACTACAAGAAATTAGTGTAATCCTCCCACCTGGTCTAAATATCTGAGGCAGAAGAGTTCTAATCTCAGAGTCATTTACATCCAGATGCGTTGCATCACCTGGTCTTCTTCCAAGCTGTATTCCATTTGCATTTCCGTGACCGGCAATTGTACCATCTATAAACTGCATTCTTACTCGTCTTCTCATAAGCAAAGCTCGTCTAAAGAGCGAGTTATCGTTGCTGTCCTCTATTATGACAACTCTATATCCTCTTCTAAGAACATCATTTTTTCCTGCGTTATGATAAAATGACCCGTTCCAATCATCTCTTCCATGCGCAATAAGATAGGCTCTAGATCCTCGTGCTTCTCCAATTACGACTCTGCCTAATGTGTGCTGGTATGTCTCAAGCAAAAGCTCGGTGGTGTATCTACAAAAGTATCGTATTCCATTTACATTAGCAAGTGCTCTTGTTTTGTTTATTCCAATGTTGGCTATCGCATATGCAAAATTGAACACCAATTCATTGTCCGTAGGATTTTCTCTAAGTTCAGTCAAAAGCCTTCTTGCTATTGCAAAACTTGAGACAATGTTCTGTATTGCGTTTTCACCACCTCTGAAAATATAATCATATCTGCGATGCATAAAATCTCTAAATGGTTCTCTCGTATGTTCTACCAAATCGATAAATTCGATAATTCCTGTCGCGCTGATTATCTGGCCTCTTAAATAACGGTTATACGAAAGCAATTTTGCTAGTCCATATTCTCTTGCTACATGTACTGCTATCTGTACATTATCATTTTCAGTTCTGCCATTCTCATTATTAGTCAAAAAATGCCTTAGGTCTCTAACTGCAAAAGGTCTTTGGTCCGTATGTGTTCCACTGCCTGCAGTTACTGATAGTGCTTGGGCAGTTAATCTGCCTAGTTGTTCGTGAGTGTTTGTGTCCGTTGTTGTGTTTATTATTCGAGCCACTTGACTAAGATCATCTATCATCCTATAAATAGTCGGGCTATAATTTGCAAGAATCGGAGCGATCGCTCTCTTAAATGTTTCGGATCTATCAAAGGCATCTAGTATTGCTGAAAAACGATTTATATTTAACACTCTAGTGCTTATTGTATCGCTGTTGGCAGTACTTTCAATATTTCCAAACATTAGTCTAAACAAACTGTGTGTCATGTTAGTTTCAAATTGGGGGTGATTTACAACACTCCCGATTCTTCTAATATTATCTGCTAAAATCATACTATCAAGTGATCTGGCAAAAGGACTCTCTCCACGAGTTCTAATCCAAGACATGCAATGGTTTTGTATCAATTCGACTATTGGATTTATATCTGCCGGGTTTGGGTGCATTCTGCTAAATTCTCTAATTACTTGGTCTGCTATTCTTTGAATTCGTTGAGGTAGATTATCAAAAGATGAGGTTTGCTCAGGTCTAACCTGTAATTGAAATATCATCATGAAGATCAATTCTCTTACTAACAGAATCATTTAAATATCTCATGTGGGTTAAAATTAACGACCGGGGTGGTCATTTGTCCGCAATAGATGATGTACTAAAATATATTGCTACTAACGAGATTAGGTGGATCGACCTTCAATTCTTTGACGTAAAAGGTCTTATGCACCGAGTTACTGTTTCAAACCGAAAGATGGAAGAATCTTCATTTGGAGTTGGTATGAGCGCTGCCGACCTAACTGAAGTTTTTGGAAATTCTGAGCAGGGCGATATTGTCCTTCTTCCAGATCCAGACACGATGTCTCGACTTCCATGGGAGCCAAATACAGTCCGTTTACTCTGCGACGTTGTCGTTTCTGGAAACAAAGAGCGATTCCTAAAAGATCCTCGCTATGTTGCCGAGCGAGTTGAAACCAATCTAGGTGCTGCTGGCTTTAAGACAGCATTAGTTGGTGCCGAAGTAGATTGCTACATTTTCGATACTGTAAGTACAGACAAAATGTCTCGAGCCAGAGGAAGCGGAATGACTATGGAGTCAAGAGAAGCAAAATGGGGTCCATCTCCAATTTCAAACGATACTCACGGTGCCTATGTTCCAACACCATTCGATTCACTATATTCGGCAAGAGTACAAATTTCAGAGACTATGGAAGATAGCTTTGGAATGATGGTAGATGCACATCGACATGGTCGCTCGCCAACTGCTCAACACACTTTCGATTTAGCAGAGCGAAACCTAAAATCAGCTGGTGACTCGCTAAACACTCTCAAATTCGTAACCAAAAACCTCTCTGCAGCAGTAAGTGCAACTGCAACCTTCATGCCATATCCAGTTGAAGGTGAGAAAGGCAATTCTCTTAACGTTTCAATGAGTCTTTGGAAAACTGGCGAAGTCAACCTCTTCTACGAAGGAAAAGATGATTATGCACAATTAAGCCAATCTGGTCGATACTTTATTGGTGGTATTTTAGAGCATGCTCCCGCTCTTTGCCTCTTTAGTGCTCCAACTCCAAATTCATACCGAAAGATCGCTATGGATAGTCGTGCATTTGGTTGGAGTTCGAAGAGACGCGATGGCATTGTCTTTGTTCCAAATTCAAAGAAGAATGTAAAGGAAGCAAAGCGTGTTGTCTTCAATGTAGCTGATCCATCTGCAAATCCATACTTAGCCTATTCACTAGCTGTTGCAGCTGGTCTTGATGGCATTAAGAACAAGATCGAGCCAGGCGATCCACTTGAATCAGATAGTAAAAAGACTCGAGTTGAGAAAGTGCTTCCAACAAACCTAAAAGAAGCTGTTTCTGCTCTTGAATCTGATACTAAATTCATCAAGGGAATCGTTCCAAATGAGCTTCTTGCAGATTACTTGGATATCAAGGCAAGACAGCATCAGGAAGCACA
>CAZZKB010000128.1:0-3011 GCA_964654575.1 Microcaldota archaeon
TTGAAAAAAGAGAAGCCGAATCTTTTGCAGAAGATTTGGCAGAGTTTGGAAAACCGAATGTAAGGATTACTATTTGTTAAGACAGCAATCCGCTCAAGACACCTAATAATTGAGGTCTAGTTGCAACTAATTTTGCAACAGTTGGAGCAAAGTTGCCTCCCATCAAATTCTCTAAATCAGATTCAGCAATCTGGCCGATTACGTGATTTAGATCATCATCACTTACTTTTTCTAAGACTTTTCTTAAGAGTAATCTCTTAGCCATAGTTTTGCCAGTAGTCTCTTTCCACAGTTTTTCGTAGGGATAAAGAACCTGCTTACTAAAGTCCTTTTTCTTGTGTGCTTCTATTGCAATAGTAGCTGCCATAACTCCAGCTTCCATTGCAAGTGCAATTCCACCGCCATGAATTGGATCAACCTGCTTTGCAGCAGTTCCGACAACCATGCAGTTATCCTTAACAAACTCGTTTATTGGAGCGCCGACAGAAATGACACCACCAAAATCAAGAAGTGTACTTGAGTCTTTGAGCTGCTCGTGGTTTTTGATAAACTCGTCTAGAAGTGGCTTTGGCCCAGCACCAGAAATTCCTCCTCGCTTTGTATCATTTGTTACATTGCCGCCAATGCCAATACCGACATTTGCCTTCCGATCAGCCTTTGGAAAAATCCAAACGTAGCCTCGCGGAGCCATCTTGTTACCAAAGAAAAGTTCGATCAAGTTTTCGTGATCGTATGGCTTCATTTCGTATTCATAACAAGTATCCACGTCGTAAAGTGAATGGACTGTCTTAAAGCCCATTGCACGAGCCATCATCGACTCCATACCTTCAGCTGAAACAATTAGTGGAGCACGAACTTCAAATGGTTCACGCCCACCGTGAGAGAGAGTAAGCCCGTTTATCTTTCCGCTCTTGTCTTTTAAGAGCGAGAGTGCTCGAGTGTACGTCTTAACTGTTGCGCCTTTTTCGACTGCCAATTCAGAGAGCCATTTATCAAAGAATTTTCTTTCTAAGATCCAGCCTTTTGTACCATCATTAACCCAAGTGATAGATTTTCCATTTGGAGTTATCAATTTAGCTCCTCGAAGCGGCACAGAATAGCATTGTTTTGGTATGTCTAAATCTTGCTTTATTACTTCATTCTCCCCAAGCGCCTCGCCGCATCGCACAGGCACGCCGATTTCTTTTCGCTTGTCAATTACTAGAACATCTAAACCAGCTGAGGCAGCAACTCGTGCAAAGGATGAACCAGCAGGTCCTGAACCAACGACAATTACATCATGATCAAAGTCATTTGCCAAAAGAACCACCTAAATGTATTTTGCCTCTTTTGGAAGCTTGGAGTATTCCTTAACGCCCTTGTACATTTCAATTACGTTTGCAGGGCATGCTTTGACGCAGATGCCGCAATCGATGCACTTATCGGCAAAATGCTCCATCCTTGTTCCGACAACTTCGATTGCATTTGTTGGACAGACAGATGAGCAGCCAACACAAAGAATACAACCTTCATGTTTGATAGTGATCATACAAATAGAAAAATGATAAAATTAGTTTTTATATCTTTTTGAAAATTATTATTTCTTCTTTAATGATTCTACCAAAGCATTGCCAAATTCAATTGCCATATCTGGACCGTTAGCCGTTATGTATCGACCATCGATAACGATTGGTTTTGGCTCATAAAAAACACCGTTTTGCTTTAAACTTGTAATAGCAGCACCATCTGGATAAACAGTTGCCTTTTTCTCTACCAAAACCCCTGCTCGAGCTAGGACGCTTGGGCCAAGGCAAATTGCAGACATGATTTTGCCAAATGAATTGGCTTTTCCTAGAAACGAGATTAATTCCTGCTCTTCCCAAAGAGTAGGAGTTCCCGGTCCGCCCACCACAACGATCAGATCGAAAAAATGAGGGTTTGATTCGTGAATGGATAAATCAGGCATTATTGAGCCGCCTTTTGAGCCATAGGCCTTTGCACGTGAAGCTGATGCAACCATGACTTTGTGTCCTGCTTTTTCTAATGCAGCCTTTGGATAAAACAATTCCTCGTCTCTAAAGCCTTTTTGAGCTACGAACATAATGACGCTTGCCATAGATATACTTCGGAATGAAAATATTTAAACGCAAACTAACAAACTAATGTCATGTATCTAATCAGCCCAAATTGCTCAGACTTTGGAAAGCCAAACATCGAATTCAAGACTTTTCCTGATGGAGATAGTTATGTTCGAATAGAAAACATCAAAGAATGCCAAGGAGAAGATGTAACTTTAATTCATAGGCTATATCCAGATCAGGACAAATCGATATTCAATGCACTTTTACTGTTAGATACTTTGAAGAGAGCAGGGGCAAGAGTTACTTTTGTAACACCGTACCTGCCGTATTCAAGGCAGGATAAAACTTTCCTTGATGGAGAAGCTCTCTCAGCCCAAGTTTTGTGCGGGCTTTTTGCAAAGGCAGGCGTTCGAAAATTTGTTACAATAGATTGCCACTTTTTGAAGAAAGAGGGCGAGTTCGAGTATTCGGGCCTTAAGATCTCAAATGTAAGCGCAAACAAATTATTAGTCGAGCATGCTCGAGAGAAAGTAAGCCTAGAGCCACTTGAAGTAATTTCACCAGATCAGGGAGCAAATTACCTAGTTTCAGAGTTTGGCGGAAAATCCATGGAAAAAGAAAGAGGCGAATACGAAAAAGGAGATAGCGCACATCGAAAAATAAAGAAGTTGGATATGGATTTTGAAGTTGAAGGCAAAAATATACTGATTCTAGACGACATGATATCTACTGGCGGCACAATGATCAAAGCAATTGAAAATGTAAAAAAGGGAGGAGCTAAGAGAATATTTTGCGCTGCAACTCATGGTTTCTTTCTTAAGGGTTCGTTTGACAAATTGCGTCTTATGTGTGATGGACTCTTTACCACTAACACAATACCAAACTTAGCCTCTGAAGTAGACGTAAAGGAATTGATCGTAAATAAGTAGCATCAGCCTTTAGCGATTTCCA
>CAZZKB010000129.1:0-3006 GCA_964654575.1 Microcaldota archaeon
GCCTGCAGAACGAGCTTCGACCTTTAGGTCGGAGGTCATCAGTAAGCGACATAGAGGGGTTCAAAGACCCTTTTGACACATGCATTTCTCCTGACAAAAGGGTTCTATCCCAAAAGTCATGAGGGCGTAAAATGTCAAAAGTAGTCGAACTTTTCCTCTACCCGGCTTACTCTTCTTTTTAACTATCTCTAAAACTAAATAGCGTTATAATTATCCTATCCGCATCTAGTTTTGTATGAAATCAAAATCACAAGATAAAAAACCAAAATTTTCGCTTGCATATAAAGATGATCTCCTATTTGATCTTATAAAGAAAACCGACAAAAAGATTTTGGCTATTTGGACAATCGATTGTGTTGAACGAATTATTCCATATTTTGAGGAAAAATATCCAATTGACAATCGACCTAGGAAAGCTCTTCAAACACTTCAAACTTGGGTCTCTACTGGCATTTTCAAAATGACAGTTATTCGAAAGGCTGCACTAGATTCCCATGCTGCTGCTCGTGAAGTAGGAGAAGATACTTCCGCTCGCTCTGCTGCTCGTGCTGCTGGTCAGGCAGTGGCGACTGCACATGTTAAAACTCATTCTCTTGCAGCTGCAAACTATTCACTACAAGCAATCTATCAAGCTACAAATTCGTCAGATGTTACGCTTATTTTATCTAAAGAAAGAAATTGGCAATATCAACATCTTCTTGATTTAATCAAAACTTAACTTAAACGTCGTGCTAACTTCTGCTCTATTCGCCATTCAATATGAATTTCAAAAAGTTATCAAAAGTTTTTTCAATTTCTTTTTGCTTATTCCATTTATCACAAATTTTTCTAAATTCTTCTATTTCTTTCTTCTGGTCTTCTAAATCTTGCTTAAAATCATTATTCATCTGCGGCGTCATTTTCCACGTTACTGGGCATCTATTTCCATCTTTCATTTCGATTTTACTATTTATCTTTGCAAATGGGTATGTTCTGCATTTGCGAGGTCTATTATCATATATTTGACAAAGATTGTTCTTACCAAGGAATATGCAAGTTTCTCGATTATCTCTTCTAAGTCGTAATATGTGAGCAATTTCTTTTCCCTCTATTGAAATTAAAAAATTTGGTGCTAATTTGGAGTCATGTCCCCCAGCGTCTTCAGCCTGAACTACTTTACTCAATTCTGCAACTTCTGCAATTCTCATCATATCATTGGCTGTAAGTGAAACAGCATAATTCCTACAACATTTAGCAGGACAAATCGAACATGGGGTTTTCAATTCGTGATTATCAAGCATACAATTTTCCTACTCTCTGCAATATTGATTCAAATTTTTCTATGTCTTTTTCATCATTGTACAAATAAGCACTTGCTCTAACTGCTCCATTCTTTGCTCCTATTGCTTCCATTGCTGGTTGAGCACAAAAAAACCCGCTTCTAACTGCTACTTTTTGCTGATCTAACATTAATGCAACGTCGTGTGGTTTTCCGTTTTTAAAATTAAAAGAGACTAATGCACTCCCATCGTCCTTTTCATTGCCATATGGCAATGCCCCGGCATTTCTAACTATTTCAAATAATTTCTGTCTCATTGTTTTTTCATGCTTTTCAACGTTTTCGATACCTATTTTTTTCAAATATTCAATCGCAGCACCAAAGCCAAATATTCCAGCGTAATTTTGTATTCCTGCCTCATACTTGCTGTTGTCATCTGCCCACTCTATTTTATTTAGCTCTACTTTCTTCACGTTTCCTCCGCCTACAACTAGCGGATGCAATTTGAGCAGGTCCTCTGTTTTACAAATCATTGCTCCAAGACCGCTTGGCCCTAACATCTTATGGGCTGAAAATGTAAGAAAGTCTACATTTTCTGATTTCATACTCGTCTTAAAATGAGGTACTGCTTGAGCACCATCCACAACTAGTTTTGCTCCATTATCTCTAGTTATTTTTCCTATTTTTTCTACTTTTATTCTAGTTCCTGTCGTGTTGTTTGCGCTATTTATAACGACTAAAGCTGTGTTTTTATCTATCTCTTTTTCTATTTTTTCATAAAGTGAATATGTCTCCTTTGAATTGTCTACCACTTTAAGGTCTATCTTTCCCTCATCTCTAAGTCTAAAAAGTGGTAATAATACGGCATGGTGCTCCATGTTTGTAGTAATCACTTTCTTTCTTTTCGAGTAGTCGAAACCTTCTATAATTAAGTTAAGTGCTTCCGTAGTGTTTTTTGTCCAAACGACTCCTTCTGCACTTGCTCCTACAAAGTTTGCTACTTGTTCGCGTATTTCCTCAAGCTTTGAGGTTGTTTCTCTGCCTAAATAATGAGAACTTCTGCTAGCACAAGCGCCATATTTCTCATAATATTCTACTTCTGCATCTATCACGGCCTTTGGTTTTAGGCTTGTACATGCGCTATCTACGTAAGTTAATTCTGGCTTGTTTACGAGTACTGGAAAATCATTTTTTGCAATCTTCATTTACCCCACCACTGTCCAAATGTGCAACCAATCTGCTCAGTTATCGACTGTTGGTCGTTTATTATGCACTTGAATTGTTCTATTGTTTTTGGTCCAACAATTGTTTTATTATTGACAAAGAATGTTGGAGTTGCATATATGTGTGCATCCTTTCCCTGCTGAATATAATCTCTGACTTGAGATCCAGTTTCATTGTTGTCATAACACGAGTTAAATTGCGTCATATTTAGGCCACTATTTTGAGCTAAATTCTTAATTGCCAATGTTCCATCGGCTGAACAAACTTCTTGTTGTCTAAATATTTCACTTCTCAATTCCCAACTTTTATTTTGCCTTTCTGCACAAAGAACTGCTCTTGCTGCTTCAATACTATTATTGTGGTTTGGCAATGGGAATGGTTTGAATACGTAGTACAAACTACCATTATAATATCGTAACAATTCTTTGATAGTATCCTCAGCCTTCTTTGTATATGGGCATGTAAAACACCCGTATTCGACTATTGTTATTTTTGCAGTTGATAAATTGCCCTCACTTATTCCA
>CAZZKB010000130.1:0-2956 GCA_964654575.1 Microcaldota archaeon
CTAGTTTTGAATTTGTGTTTTCCAAAATAAAGAATTCTCTAAAGAGTGCATTAAGTTCATCCACTTCACTAAAACAGGTAATCATAATGCGCGGCGATTTGGCTATGGGAAAGGGAAAATTAGTGGCTCAAGGTTCGCACGCCTCAGTTCTTGCATATGAAAAAGCAAGGCAAATGGAGCCTGAAATTGCACGAGCTTGGTTCTCTTTTGGAATGAAGAAAATTACTCTCAAAGTAGGTAGTGAAGAAGAATTGCTTGAAAACTATAACAAGGCAAAGACTCACGGCATTCCATGCGAACTAGTTAAGGATGCTGGGCACACTCAAGTCGATCCTGGCACGATAACTTGCTTTGCAGCTGGACCAGCTGATGAGAAAAAGTTAGACGAGTTATTTGGAAAATTGAAACTACTCTAAGGAGTCAATTCAAAATATATTCTCCTGTTCTTCGCTCCCTTATTATCTAGTCTAATTACTTTGATTTGTCCAACTTCTTTCAAATTTTTGACATGAGTTCCACCATCAGCCTGTAAATCAATTCCAGGAATCTCTACTATTCTCAATATTGAAATGCTTGGTGGGAGTGCAGTTGCTAATTTGACGACTCCAGGGATTTTGAAGGCTTCTTCGCGAGGCAGTTCATAGACTTTCAATTCAATATCTTGCAATAGCTTTTTGTTGCATGATTCGACCATGTGGTCGAATTTCTCTCGATCGAAATTCTCCATCGAAAAGTCAAATCTAGTCTGATCAGTTTCGATTTGATTGCCTGTTATCTGATAATTAAGTTCATTGTATGCAGTTGATGCAAGAACATGAGCTGCTGTGTGCATGCGCATGAGTTTGTATCTTCGCTCCCAATCTATTTTGCAAGTTACGGTGTCTCCAACATTCAACATCGAACTTGGATCATTTTCCAATTCATGAATTACTTTTCCATCCTTTTTAGAGACATTGATTACTTTCAGACCATTAATCGTTCCAAAGTCCGTTGGCTGCCCTCCGCCTCGAGGGTAGAAGACTGTTTTATCAAGTACTATTTCCTTGCCATTTTTCTCAATAATCGTGGCTTCGCATTCTTTAGCATAACTGTCTTTTAGACAAATAAGTTGTGTCATAAGTATTCCTCAAAAACTTGCATTGCATTTCCTGCAAAAATTCTTCTCTTTCATTAATACGCATCCGCCTAAATACACTTCTCCGCGATCAGCTCGTTCAATTAATGGTTCGTTCGGATCTCCATAAACTATCGGAACAACATCTTTTTTCGATTTGCATTTTGGACAATTCATAAAATCACTCTAAAGTTGGCTCATTATTGAATTTACTTTTGCATTTTGTGCAATAGTTTCTAGGTGAATCTTTAGAAAAATCACACCCTCCTATCATTATCTCTCCACGTTTTTCTGCTTCAAGTTGCTCAGTTCTAGGTTCTCCATACTTTATGGGTATTATGTACTTTTCTTGTGCTTTGCATCTTGGGCAATTCATATTGATATGACCTCAACTCAAATATAATAAATTTGCCCTCTAAATTCGATCATGAAACTATTTCTATTTCATTGCTGGGGTGGAAGTGCTCGAAGCTGTTGGAGTGGCTCAACTGCCGATTATTTTTCTGCTAAAGGCATTGAAGTAATTTCTCCAGATTTTCCTGATTCAGATAATCCAAAATTAGGTCAATGGCTCTTGTCGATAAGGAAGAATGTAATGAAATTCGATCCAAAAGACGAATGGGTTTTGGTTGGTCATAGTCTAGGTTGTCCAACTATACTTAGATTATTAGAAACGTTTTCTGATAAGGAGCAAGTCAAGGCAGTAATTCTTGTCGCTGGGTTTGCAAAAGACCTAGCAATCCCTCAGATTGCTAATTTTGTTAAGGCAGACTTCAACTTCGAGAAGATAAAATTAAGAGCTGGGAAATTCGTTGTAATAAATTCAGATAACGACCCATATATTGCACTTGAAGAAGGGGAGAGAATGGCCAAACTTCTTGGTGCTGAACTTATCGTTGAACACAATGCTGGTCATATTAATGAAGGAAGCGGCTTTAGCAATTATCCTCGTTTGTTAAAGATAATTGAAGATCTCTAAAGTGCTCTATCTAAGAAAGTTTAATTCCCCAGTTTTTCTTACTTGTATTGTATATGAATCCGGATTTGTTGCAATTTGCAATGCTGCGATCTCAAGATTCAAACTTCTCAATGAACGTAATAACTCGTCTTCTTGTTCTGCTGCTGTTTCTGGTCCTTTGAATACAAAGACTTTATTTGGCAAATTTTCTCTGCCTACTAATTCTGGAATGTTCATATATTTTCTACCTTTATGAAGAATCCAGCTTGACCTTGGTTTTTCTGGCAATCCAACAACAACAAGACTATCAAACACTCTAGCTTGTTTGTCATATTCAACTAGGTACCCATGCTCTCCTGCTTTTACATCATCTCTAGATCTTATTCTTTGTGGTGGTTCAATTATAGGTACAAAAATTATTGAATCATCAAAATGACCTGGTTTTGTTAGGCTTAAATCTGGTCTAGTGGGATCTCTTCTTGGTATGAGTTGGCTCCATCGTATAAGGGTCATTTATACACCTATAAAATAAGATTTTGGCAAGGCCTTTACAGACCTTGCCTTACTTCGCGACCTGAAGGTCGCTCGTATACATCGCGACTTCTTTAGACGTCGCTCGTAATGCCGCAGGCCTGGATTGAACAAGCGACCCCACCGTTTCAAAATTTTAGGAAAAGTTTGATCAAAACTAGCTATCAAAATTCCTAAGCTCTTCAGCGGTGTGCTCTCCCACTGAGCTACTGCGGCATAAACAAGAATATATTTAGCAATAATGTTTAAGAATAGTGTCGATTTTGATTTTATTTTCACTTCCATCGATTCCTATTGCTCTTGACCAATGATATATCATTCTAGGTCCTTTGATTATAATCGTTTGATTCTTA
>CAZZKB010000131.1:0-2938 GCA_964654575.1 Microcaldota archaeon
GAAGGCTTGGCAATTGGTCAGAGCTATGCATCTGGTGCGATAAATCTAGCATTAACTCTTGTGATTGGCTTTGGGTTGCATAATATGACCGAAGGCTTTGGTATTTCTGCGCCTCTAAGCAACTATAAGCCGACTTTGGGGTATTTGGCACTGCTAGGATTAATTGGTGGTGGTCCAACGTTTCTTGGAGCAATAATCGGGAGCTTTTGGGTTTCTCCACTAATCAGCGTGCTATTCCTAGCTCTTTCTGGCGGAGCTATTATCTATGTCATTAAGGAACTTCTTTACCATGGCAAAATTAGTGGCGAGGGTTTTGCTACAATGAGTTCTATTGTTTGCGGATTCATGCTCGGATTTGTAACTTTGGTTCTTGTTCACTTGTGGGTTGGTTAAAACACAAAATCGAATCATTAAATATCTATCTCGTGTTTCTTTTGCATGCAAAGAATAACTCCGTTTTTATGGTTTGAAAAAGACGCGCAAGAAGCAGTAAATTTTTACACTTCTATTTTTAAGAAATCTAAGATCATCTCTCAGAGTTTCTATGATAAGGCTGGCGCACAAGTTTCTGGAATGACCGAAGGGTCACTCATGACTGTTTCATTTCGTCTTGCTGGTCAGGATTTTGGTGCAATTAATGCCGGTCCATACTACAAGTTCAATCCATCTGTGTCATTTTTCATAAATTGTGATTCTCTAGAAGAATTTGAACATTTCTGGGATAAATTGTCAGTTGGAGCATCTATTCTAATGCCACGGAACAAATATCCATTTAGTCAACAGTATGGTTGGCTGACTGATCGATTTGGGGTCTCATGGCAGATAAATCTAGGAAAGAGATCTCAGAAGATTTGTCCATCTCTGCTTTTTGTCGGGTCTGTCTGCGGGCGAGCTAAGGAAGCGATCGATTTTTACACATCAATCTTTGAAAAATCAAAAGTCAATAATATTTCCAGATATGAAAAAGGCGAGCCTGATATTGAGGGCAACATAAAGTACTCATCATTTTTCCTTGCAGGAAGTGAATTTAGTGCTATGGAAAGCAGTGGTCCACACAAATTCGATTTTCAACAGTCAATTTCATTTATTATAAATTGCAAGACTCAGAAAGAAGTAGATTATTACTGGTCAAAACTAAGCGAAGGCGGGAGAGAAGTCCAATGTGGCTGGATTACTGATAAATTTGGTCTTCCCTGGCAAGTCGTCCCTATAGTATTACCTAAACTTCTATCTAGTAAAGATCGTAAAAAATCCTCTCGAGTGATGGAGGCAATGCTAAAAATGATCAAACTGGATATAAAGAAGTTAAAAGACGCTTCTAAATAATGAAATTTTGGCTGATAAATATGAAAAAACCAAAAACAGTCGATGATTATTTTTCCTCGCTACCTAGTGCCTCTAAGTCTAAGCTATCAAAAATTCGACTGGCAATAAAAAAGGCTGCTCCAGAGGCGATAGAAAAGATTAGTTATTCAATGCCTGCATTTGTGCAAAAAAGAATTGTCGTCTATTATGCGGCATGGGCTAATCATTTGAGTATTTATCCAGCAAGTCAAGCTGTTTTTAGGCATTTTAAGAAAGATCTCTCCAAGTATAAAACTTCCAAAGGAACAATCACTTTTCCACTTGACAAACCCATTCCACTTGGCCTTATCTCTCGGATTGTGAAATTTAGAATAAAAGAAATTTCTTCTAAATAATATCAATTACTAGTTTTTGAAATCATTCGCTGTAATATTGGCGGGGTTATAAAAGTCGTTAATATTGCCATCGAAGCAATTATCGAATACTCGCTGCTGTTTATTGCATTGTAACTAAGTGCAATTGAACCGACTATCAAAGCAACTTCTCCCCTTGGTGCCATGCCTAGGCCAACAATCGCCGCTTCAAGGGGTTCTAGTTTGGCAATCAACGCTCCACCCGCACAACCAATAAACTTACTCGCTATTGCGATTAAGCTTAGTACAACTATAGGAATTACAAAAGTGGCAATCGAATTGATATCAATCATCATACCTAGAGAAATGAAAAATACTGGTACGAAAAGCATTTCAAGTCCATAAATTTTCTCATCTATCTCCCTTATGTACTTGCTCTGGCTTATCGATAATCCGGCTATAAAGGCTCCAACTATTGCTGAGAGCTTTATGTACTCGGCCAAATACGAGTAAAATAATACGAATGCCAAAAGAAGAAGAAAACCTCTAGTGTCGAACTCTCTGCTATTTATATAGTTTAGAAATTTCTTTCCAACAATTACGCTCCCCAGTATGAATATGGCTGATATTGCTACTGTTGCCACCAGAGAATTAATTAAAGGTCCTTTAATGACGCTTACGTTTATCACTAAAGAAAGTACTATGAGGCCTATTATGTCATCAATAACCGCTGCGCCTATTATTATCTGTGCAAATCTTTTTTCTATAAGTTTCATCTCTTTTAGTATTGCTACGCTAACTCCGACTGATGTTGCAGTTAGGGCTGAACCAAGGAACAGTGAATACACAAAGCTTCCTCCACTGCTTTGGGCATAAAAATATCCTATTACGAAAGGTACTATCACGCCAAGCAATGCTACTACTAGATTATCTATGGCAAATATTTTCTCGATTTTGCTCTCAAGACCTACTTTGAATAACAAAATCATTGCTCCAAACTGGGCGAATATGTGTATTATTTCACTAACTTTTAGTATATTTGGCGATGGGATCGGGAAATTAGCGAAATTCCATATCGAGCTTATTGTGCTGCTGCTAATAATTGCACCCAACACCATCAATATCATGACTGATGGCTGTTTTGTTCTCACTACGATTATTTCGCCAAGAATTGCTAAGAGAAGCAAAAATGCTATTTCAAAATAAATGTATTTCCCGCTTTCGACTTCTCCAAAGATGCTTGTCTTTGCTACTGAGAGTATGAGTATTGCAAAAAGCCC